>JALWQD010000203.1:3597-5321 GCA_026994735.1 Gammaproteobacteria bacterium
CCTTCGCCTTATCCAACAGTTGCTGCACGACCTCATCACTCTGGCCACGCATGCTCGTCACTTCACGGAGCTGCCGCGTGACGTCATCAAGCTGGGTAACCAGCGGCTGACGAACATCATCAATCGTGCGGTACAGACCGGCAATAATACTTTCCCAAATCACCTGCTGACGGGCCGGGAGAATTTCATTGGCAAGCAAGGCTTCCAATGTCATTAAATTACTCTTGGCAAGCAATTCGCGATCTCCGCGAGTCTTCGCCAGCAGCGCCTTCTGGGCAGAGATGGGCAACACACTCTGGCTCTCTATCTCCAGCGCCTTGGCACTCATTGAACATTGTTCGTCAATCGAGCGCTGCACCTCGGCAGGTTCCTTCATCTCATCCCAAAGACTGTCAATCTTGTTCAGAATGGCTACCAGCCCCTTCTGTCCGGGCTGGCGAAAAGCCATAATATGATTCTGCCAAATATCAAGATCACTACGGGTGACACCGGTATCGGCAGAAAGCACAAAGAGAACAGCCTGGGCACTGGGCAACATATTAATCGTCAGCTCTGGCTCGGTGCCCAGGGCATTCAGCCCGGGTGTATCAAGGATAACCAGACCCTGGCGCAGCAAGGGGTGCGGGAAACTGATCAGCGCGTGGCGCCAAACAGGGACTTCGATCAATTCATCACCAGCGGGCTTATCGGCACTTGCCGGCGCCTGTCCAGCCTCGCCACCAAGCAAGCCCATTCCTTCAGCCGCTGGTGCAGATACCTGGCGCGTCCGAATAACTTCGGCAAAGGCTTCCGCCATCTCGGCCGGAGATTCAATATTCAGCGGCAACGTCGTCCAATAATTATCCTCGCCCTTCAATTCAGCCAGGGTCAAATCACTGAGGCGGGTCTCGATCGGGAGTAACTTGATATAGGCACTATCCGCTTCACGATCATAGAATAATTCAGTCGGGCACATTGTTGTCCGGCCAACATCAGAGGGCAATAAACGACGCCCGTAATCGGCAAAGAAGATGGCATTGATCAGCTCGGTCTTGCCACGGGAGAATTCCGCAACACAGGCAATCCTGAGCTGGTCACTATCCAGCGCCTTAAGCGCCTCATAAACCCTGAGTTCGGTCTCTGCAGACATGCTTTCATTATCATGCAGCCAGGTTTTATATTCACGAACAGCGCTTGACAACTGTTCTTTCCAGGCGGCAAAAGTCTGCAATTGTTGCCCGAATCGATCCGATTCAGGCCCCTGCTCATTCATCGCTGCATCTGCGCTCGATAGCATCGTCACCTATTCCAAACCTGTTGAAGATAGCCACATGGGGCCATTAAACACCTGACCTAATCAGGCAAATGAGTTAACTACAGCCTGTTATCGGTCCTTTCGACTGTTTTCTTTAAGGTCAGGTGATTTCATTAAGGAATCGGTAAAAGCAAGGAAAAAATTTGCTCAACGACAGACTTCTGTTCAGCAACGTGGTGCGGCGGGGATCATTGCTGGCAACTTTCGTGGTGCGTAAATACGCAGTCTTTTATGACGCCCTGTCTGCCCCTTGAGCAATTCGATACGGGACACCGGGACAGCGAACTGTCGAGCCAAAAAACGGCACAGATGGGCATTCGCCTTGCCCTCAACGGGCGCTGCTGTAATGCGTATCTTCAGTGCTTCTCCATGCCAGCCAGTGATTTCATCCTTGCCGGCGCGCGGTTGCAGATAGACCCGCAACAACAAA
>JALWQD010000204.1:0-3657 GCA_026994735.1 Gammaproteobacteria bacterium
TCATTGCTCGATATAATTGACGATGTGTCTCGCGCCATTCCCGCAATCGCCGCCAGGAAATGAAATGTTCCCGACACCAGCGCTGCTGCTGACTGCGGGAACGCTTTTGAAAGGCCGTCTCAACCGCTTGCCAAAGAAGCCAGTAGGAGACAAAGTCAGAATCCTTGTCGCGAAAAACGCGCTGCTTTTGTTCCGCCGCCTGCTCGCTGCCAGGAGGCCGTTCACGTACATCCTGGCAAGCCAGTCCGGCAACCATAACCAGCACCTCACGCAAACAACCCCGTTCAGCAGCAGCAAGCAGCATACGGCCATGGCGTGGATCGACGAGCAGGCGAGATAACTGGCGTCCCAAAGGTGTCAGCTGACGCCCGGCATCCAGCGCCCCGAGTTCAATCAACAAGGTATAGCCATCATTGACCAGACGCCTGTCTGGTGGATCAAGAAAAGGAAAGTCTTCGATATCACCGAGCCTTAGCTGTGTCATCTGCAAGATGACACTAGCCAGATTAGTGCGCTGTATTTCGGGTTCTGTCTGCGCCGCACGGGCAACAAAATCATCTTCACTGTAAAGGCGAATACAGATCCCCGGTGCTGTCCGGCCACAACGGCCGGCCCGTTGCCGCGCTGAAGCCTGTGAAATGGCCTCGATAGGCAATCGCTGAACCTTGTTACGGTGACTGTAACGACTCACCCTGGCCTTGCCTGTGTCGATCACATAACGAATTCCCGGCACGGTCAGTGATGTCTCGGCAATATTTGTTGCCAACACGATGCGCTGCCCGCGTGGATGAAATATCTGTTCTTGCTGAGCAGCATTCAGACGGGCATAGAGCGGCAGAATATCAACGCCCTGATGACGGTGATGACGCAGTGCCTCGGCGGCATCGCGAATTTCCCGTTCGCCACTCAGAAAAACCAGGATATCGCCACGTCCCTCGGCCAGTAGCTCAGCGACGGCTTTCACCAACGGGGCGTGACTATCGGCATCGCTATCATCTTCATCGTCGTAGGGCCGGTAGCGCATTTCCACCGGATAGCCACGACCGGCAACCTCAATGACCGGGGCCTGTTGAAAGTGACGAGAAAAAGCCGAAGCATCAATTGTTGCCGAAGTAATGATCAGCTTCAAATCAGGACGTCGGGGCAATAACTGTTGCAAGTAGCCGAGTAAAAAATCAATATTCAGGCTCCGCTCATGAGCCTCATCAAGAATCAAGGTGTCGTATGCCAGCAACTGGCGGTCGTTCTGAATTTCAGCCAGCAACAAACCATCCGTCATCACCTTGATCCGTGTTAAGCGATCAGTGCGATCACTGAAGCGCACTTTAAAACCAACCTCTTGCCCAAGATCAACGGCAAGTTCTTCCGCCAAGCGTGCGGCGACACTGCGAGCGGCCAGACGACGCGGCTGCGTATGTCCAATCATCCCCGCCTGACCACGCCCCAGACGCAGACATAACTGTGGCAATTGCGTTGTCTTGCCTGAACCGGTCTCGCCACAAACGATGACTACCTGATGAATCGCGAGCAGATCGCCAATGGCATTCAGATGCTCGCTAATCGGCAAGTCCCTAACAGGCTCTGGCAGTGGTCGCATCCAGATACGCTGCTCCCTGCATGCAGCGGATTGACGGCTGATTTTCTCACAGGCGGCAAGCTCGGCCTGGACATCACGGCCCTTACGCAGATCTCTCGCCAGCCGCTGCAAGCGCCGTTGCAGACGGTAGCGGTCCCGTAACATAAGCCGTTCGAGGCCTTCTTTCAGCTGGTTCAGGCGGTACTCTGCAGGGGTTTCTGAAGAACTCACAAAACTCACGAATTGATTAAGGGATGAGAAAAGTATTTTAACATTGAAAGACCATCCGTCAGGCGTCTTTGGCAGAAATACTGGCAGACAACCACCGTCGCAACCCAAAAAGTGCGCTATCCTATATAGATATGATTAACCCAGCACAGATGACAGGCAAGCCACAAAAACCCGGCCCGCGCTGGCGCAAAGGGTGCCTCATCAGTCTGGTTATTTTGATCGGTTTTTTTAGCCTCCTGCCAACGGCGATGCAACTCGCTCTGGAAAAATTTTCACCGCGCCTTGGCTTTGGCCAGATCGTCGCCGAGGACATCGACCTGAATCCACTGACAGGCCGTTTTGCCATCACTGGCCTCACACTCACACGCGCTGGCGTAACAACCTTCCAATGCCAACAATTGCTCATTGACCTCTCTCTGCCAGCCCTCTTCAAACACCGTTTTTATATTGAAAAATTACATCTCAGCGGCCTTGAGACGGGCATCCGTCAAGACAAAGGTCAGGCACTGACCATTGCCGGCATTGCCCTGCCCAGCCCGCAAGAAAGCCCCCCGGACGACCACGCCGAATCAACGCCCTGGGGCATTGGCTGGCACGCCATTGTCATCGATGAAATCACCCTCCACTATCAACAAGATACGTTGTCAACAACGCTGGTTATCGACAACGCCTACCTTGACCCGGCAAATAGCTGGCAAGCCGATAAACCCGGCCACCTGCAAATCGACGGCCTGATAGCGACAGCCCCTTACCGGTTACATGCCCGGCTGCAGCCCTTTGTACCCACTCTGAACATGATCATGGGGCTCGAACTGAACGCTTTGCCTCTCGCTCAATTCCGTGCGCTTGTCCCCCCACAACTGACAAACCTGAACGGCGCTCTGTCGCTTGCTGGCAAATTGCAAGTCAACCTGAGCGAGCAGGGAACCAAGGTTGACTTTTCCGGCCGGACAGCGCTCGCCAAACTGGCGCTCCAATATCCCCCCTACACTGTCGCCAACAACAACCTCGAAATCATCACGACAGTCGCTGTCAAACCCACTGCCGAGACGGCAGCCATTAACTGGCAGGCGGACATTAACAGCCGCGGCTTCCAGCTCATCAATGGCGACCAGAAAATCACCTTTGAAAAACTCACCCTCGCGCAACTGTCAGGCACGGAAGCAGGCGATACCCGACTCCAACGGGGGCTGTTGAGCACACTCGCCTACCAGACACAGAAAAATATCGCGGGTCCAGCGCCAATCAATATCGCCAAGGTCCAGATCAGCGATTTTCAACGCCCCCGCTCGGGTGACATCCATATCAACGAAATACTCATTGAAGGCCCTCAAGCCAAGATCATTCGCGCTGCCAATGGCCACTATAACCTCGACAGCAGCAGGTCAAACCAGAAAACAGCAGCGGCAAGCCGACAAACCCGTGAAACCACAACCCGTACAGAGGAAACACCCGCGAACACGATGACCATTGCTCAGGTCATGATCAAAAACGGCCACATCAAGATTCGCGATGACAGTGTCACCCCTTCTTTTCAAGACCAGATAACAATCACCGAACTGGTCTTGTCGACACTCGATTCGAGCAAGGCCAATCAGCCATCCCCCTGGTCGCTTGTCGCCGGCATGGGGGAATTCGGCAAACTGGACCTGAAAGGCACCGTCAAACCCTTCTCGGCTGCACATGACTTCAGCATACTCGGCACTTTGCGTGGCCTGGAATTGCCGCCAATATCTGGCTATGGCGCCATGAGTATTGGCTATTTCGTCGATAACGGCCAGGCGGATGCCGACATTAACGTCAAAACAGAAGGGGGACAACTGGCGGGCAAGATTGGCCTTCGTCTGGCT
>JALWQD010000204.1:3667-5320 GCA_026994735.1 Gammaproteobacteria bacterium
CGTCTGGCTCGTCTCGAGGTCTCTCCTGCAGACAAGGACAAGATTGACCAATTATCATCACAGCTCTCCATGCCCTTGCCCGCCGCCCTGGCAATCCTCCGCGATGATAATGACGATATCAGCCTGTCGCTACCTCTGAAGGGGAACCTTGATGCGCCAGATTTTGGCATCACGCCATTAATTAACAAACTCCTCGGCATCGCTCTGCGCAAAGCCGCTGTCGGCTACCTGAGCAACTTGCTGCAACCCTACGCAACCGTATTGACCGTAGCCCGAATGGCGATCGACATGGCCGGAAATATTCCTCTTGATGCACTGGTTTTCGCCCCCGGTGTCGACCAAATCAGCACCGACAACAACAACTACATCCATAAACTGAGTACACTATTAACGGAACGTCCGGCTCTGCGCTTGCAGCTCTGTGGCAAGGCCAGTGAAAGTGACCGTCAATTTCTCCGTAAACAGGCAGCGGCGACAACAGAAGCAACCCAGCATGAAAATACTGATCCTGCAACCAGCCAGCAGGCTCTCGACAAGCAACTCCAGCAATTGGCTAAAACCCGTGCCTTGACACTGAAAAACGCCTTGCTTGCCGCCGGCATTGACAATAGCCGCTTATTTCTCTGTCGCCCACAGATTGACAGCGATGCCAAGGGTCTGCCACGTGTTGACCTGTCGCTATGAAACCTTGCCGGCAAAGGAAAACAAACAAGCTGTCTATGGAGCGAAATACATTGAGCATGCTAACTTCCTGAGATGGCGACCGACCCGCTCACAATGTGCCTGTCCGCTCTTCTGACAATGAGCAGACGCCCCCTTTCTCTCAGTCCCGTATTATCATCCGATTTATGACCTCTCCTCTCGCCCTCTTACACACCTATATTCACGCCAGGGACCCCCAACAGAGTGGCCGTTGGCAAGCGACTGCGATCTGGATACTGCGGTTGATATTTGCCCTCGGTGCTGAAATCGCTTCTGGCCGCCTGACCTTGTGGGCCATGAGCCTGGTCTATACCACCTTACTGTCAATGGTACCCTTGCTCGCTGTCAGTTTCTCCGTTTTGAAAGGATTCGGCGTACATAACCAGCTCTTGCCAGCCCTGCTGACACTACTCGAACCTCTCGGTCAACGGGGCATTGATGTTGGCCACCGCATCGTCGGCTTCGTGGAAAACATGGATGTTGGCGTCCTCGGCACACTCGGGTTAGCCGTACTCATCTTCACCGTCATCTCACTGATTGAGAAGATCGAAAAGGCCCTCAATGAAGTCTGGCGAGTCCAGCAACAGCGCTCTTTTGCCCAACGTTTTACTGGCTACCTGAGTATCATCCTGATTGGCCCTGTCCTGATCTTCTCGGCCGTTGGCCTGACTGCCAGCCTGATGTCACAAACCATCACCCAACAACTACTCGACATCGAACCACTGAGTGCAGTTTTTCATGTCTTTCTCAAATTACTCCCTTATCTCCTCGTGACTGCCGCCTTTACACTCGTCTACATCCTCATTCCCAACACCCATGTGAAACCACTCGCCGCGCTCACTGGTGCTATCTGTGCTGGAATTCTCTGGGAAACAGCCGGTTGGTTGTTTGCCAATTTCGTTGTTTCCTCAGGCAGCTATACAGCAATATATTCGACCTTTGCCATTCTCA
>JALWQD010000205.1:0-4985 GCA_026994735.1 Gammaproteobacteria bacterium
CAATAAGCCGGGGCGGTTGTCTGCTGGAGGGGCAAAATTGCATGTCAGGTAGGCAACCGGAATGGTTATGCTGCCATCGGCACCACGCTGACGATTGACGCATTCATCCATCCATGCTCCACCGCGTTTGTTTTCGCGTGCGTAGAGATCCAGATAAAACTGGCCACGCAGTTCATGATTATCATCATAAATGCTGAAAAAGCGGACATCAGGGTGCCAGGTTTCAATGCCGGTTTGAACGTCAATATGCAAGCCGTAAAGACGATTCACGATCGTGAACAAACCGTCAAGAACACGTTCAACCGGGAAATAAGGGCGCAGTGCCTCGGCTGAGATCGCGAATTGATGTTGACGCATCTTCTCTGAGAAATAGGTGATATCCCAAGGCTGCAAGTCATTTATCTGGTGCTTTTCGCGGGCATATTGGCGCAGGGCAGCCATTTCTTCCCGAGCTACGGGCAGGGCTTTTTCTGCCAGTTGTTCAAGAAAGTCGAGGATGTCATCGCAGCTTTCGGCCATGCGTGTTGTCAGGGCCTTTTCAGCATAATTGTCATATCCGAGCAGACGCGCTTCCTGATGGCGTAATGCAAGAATTTGTTGCATGACATCACTGTTATCCCATTGTCCACCATGAGGCCCCTGGTCGGAAGCACGGGTAGCAAACGCGGTGTAGATGCGTTCACGCAATGCACGCTCATCAGCATGGGTGATGACGGCGAGATAACAGGGCGCATCGAGCGTCAGTCGCCAGCCCGTTTTAGCACTTCTTTTTGCCGCTTCGGCAGCAAGTTCGATGGCGCTGTCAGGCATACCCCGGAGGGTTTCGCGGCAACTGACAATCTCCTCCCAGGCTTGCGTAGCATCGAGGACATTTTCAGAATAAAGGGCCATTTTCTGTGACAATTCCTGCATTGTCTCGGCATATTGCTGACGTTCGTTTGCGGCTAGCTCGATACCGGAGAGGCGGAAGTCACGCAGCGCATTGCGCAGCAGTTGCCGTTGGCTCTGATTGAGGCCCAATGTGTCGGCAGCAGCGGCAACGCGGGCGTAAATATCGTAACGACGGCGATCCTGGCCACACTCAGTTGCGTAGGCACTGAGCTTTGGCAGGCAGGCATTGTAGGCTTGGCGCAGTTCTTTGCTGTCAGCAACCCCATGCAGGTGTGAGATGGGTGACCAGGTGCGTGACAAACGCTGGTTTAAGGCTTCCAGTGGGGCAATATGGTGCTGCCAGTCGGGTTGCGCCTGATCTGTCAGGATAGGTTCGGCCTGGCGGCGAATTTCGGCCAGTACCGTGTCAATGGCTGGTTCGATATGGTCAGCCTGGATGTCTGCAAAATGAGGTAATGCCTGCTTGTCGAGTAAAGGATTATTGAGCATGAGTTATGCTTTCCCTGGAGTCAGTTTGAGTGGCCAAGTGCAAGGGACTGAATGCGCGACCGATGATAGCCTGCTAGGGTAGGGACAATGTCTGCCAATTACCAGCCTGTATAGAGGCTGGTGTTGCCGATGGCTGGCCGCTCATGGTGAATAGTCTGTGGCCTTGCGTAGCCCCGTATCAGGCTGATGACAGGCAGAGCTTTCTCGGACAATCATGGGTTTTATCTGACGGCTGGCCGCATCAGTTGCCTGCTGTTCTGAGCCTTTTAACGAATAAGGACAAGCGTACCATGCAAGAGAGTCACTATGATTTAATCGTAATCGGTGCTGGTAGTGGTGGGATTGCTGTCGCCCGTCGTGCGGCAGCATACGGTGCTCGCTGCCTGGTCATTGAGGAGGGGCGCCTGGGCGGGACGTGTGTGAATCGTGGCTGTGTGCCGAAAAAGATGCTTTGGTATGCGGCCGGGCTTGCGGAAGCGCTTGTGGATGCGCCGGATTATGGTTTTTCTGTCGAGACAAAGGGTTTTGACTGGGCATCCATGCAACATGCCAGAGAGGCTTATATCGAACGCCTGAATGGCATTTATGCGACGATGCTTGATGATTCAAATGTCCAGCTAATGACTGGCCAGGCGCGTTTTGTTGCGGAGAAAAAAATCACGGTTGATGACCAACTGGTCAGCGCTGAACATATTGTCATCGCCTGTGGCGGGCGACCGAGTCGCGCCGATATTCCCGGAGCAGCTCTGGGGATGACTTCCGATGATTTTTTTGCCTTGCAGCAGCAGCCACAACGAGTGGCCATTGTGGGGGCAGGCTATATTGCTGTGGAATTGGCGGGATTGTTACAAGCGCTGGGTTCTGAGGTGTCATTATTTCTTCGCCGGGAGCATTTTCTCGGACGCTTTGATGCGACCATCCGGGAGGCCTTGATGCTGGCAATGCAGGAAGCCGGCATCAATATTTTTTCTTCCACGCGTTTAACCGAAATTCGTCGTGATGATGCTGGCTGCCTTTGTCTGGAGAGTGACCGCGGTTTGCGTCTGGAGGGTTTTGATGCCCTGATTTGGGCGATTGGCCGGGATCATAACAGTGATCGCCTGGCGCTGGAATGTTGCCGGCTGAATGTTGCCGAAGATGGACACATCCCTGTTGATAGCCTGAATAATACCGCTGTCGAGGGTATTTATGCCATCGGTGATGTCTGTGGTCAACCGGCGTTGACGCCTGTGGCCATCGCCGCTGGCCGTCGTTTGGCGGACCGCCTTTTCGGTGGCATGACGGTTGAAGCGATTGATCATGATAATATTGCCACGGTGATTTTTAGTCACCCACCGGTCGCTTCGATTGGTTTGAGTGAAGAGGAGGCAAGGGCACGCCATGGGGCTGCCGTGCATATTTATCAGAGCCAGTTCAACCCTCTTTATCATGCGTTGACGACGCGGAAAGTACCTACAACGGTGAAACTGATTACCCTCGGTGCCAATGAACGGGTGGTCGGCTGTCATGTCATCGGTGCGGGGGCGGATGAAATGTTGCAGGGCTTTGCTGTGGCCATGCGTTTGGGCGCCTGCAAGGCCGACTTTGATGCCACGATTGCCATTCATCCGACAGCGGCAGAAGAATTGGTTACACTGCGTTGACGTGAATGGCGGGAGGCGAGATGACAATACGTGCTTTTGATGGTCAGCAGCCAGTGATTGCCGCTTCGGCCTATATCGATGACAGTGCTGTGGTCATTGGTGACATCTGTGTCGCTGATGAAAGTTCACTTTGGCCGCAGGTTGTGGCTCGTGCAGACGTACAGTCAATTCGCATTGGTGCCCGGACAAATATCCAGGATGGCTCTGTTTTGCATGTGACGTCGGATAATCCGTTTACCCCGGGCGGCTACGGATTGTCGATTGGCGATGAGGTTACCGTCGGTCATGGTGCTATCTTGCATGCTTGCAATATTGCTGATCGCGTCCTGATTGGCATGGGCGCTACGGTTCTTGATGGGGCTGTCATTGAGACGGGGGTGATGCTGGCTGCTGGCAGCCTGGTTGCTCCCGGCAAGGTACTGACTTCAGGTTATCTCTATTTGGGCAGCCCGGCCCGGCAGGCACGACCACTGAATGAAAAAGAAACGGCTTACCTGTCTTTTTCGGCACAGCACTACGTTGAATTGAAAAACCGTTACCAACGGGAGGCCGCTGAAGGCTGCTAGATCAGTCGTGTTGTTGGCGGCGATCGAGACGGCGATATTGCAAGGCTTCGGCAAGATGGCGATTGAATACCTGTTCCTCTCCTTCGAGGTCAGCCAGCGTGCGGGCGACACGGCGGATGCGATCAAGCGCCCGTGCTGACAGCCCCAGTTGTTCAATTGCCTGATATAAAAACTCCCGGCCAGTATCCGGTATCGGCATGAACTGCTCCATCTTTGCCGTTGGCAATGTGGCATTGGTTGTTCCCTGTCGTAGTTGTTGCTGCTGGCGAGCCTTGTCAACACGCTGACGCACACGACTGCTTTTTTCCCCTGTTGTTTTATTGATCAATAACCGGGCTGGCAGGGCCTGCAGTTCACAGTGCATATCGATACGGTCGAGCAAAGGCCCCGAAAGGCGTTGTCGATAGCGTTGTCGCTGCCGTTGACTGCATTGGCACTGCCGCGAAGGGTCACCAAGGTGACCACAGGGACAAGGGTTCATAGCGGCAATAAGTTGAAAGCGTGCCGGGAACTCGACCTGCCGATTGGCGCGAGCGATAGTGATGGTGCCGGCTTCCAGTGGTTCACGCAGCATCTCGAGTGCCCGGCGTTCAAACTCCGGCAATTCATCAAGGAAAAGGACGCCACCGTGGGCGAAAGTGATTTCGCCGGGTTGCGGCAGGCTTCCCCCTCCGACCAGGGAGATGGCCGAACAACTATGGTGCGGGGCTCGAAACGGACGCTGTCGCCAGTTTTCCTGCAAGCCCGAGGTTGAAGTGATCGAGCGAATCGCAGCTTGCGTGAGCGCTTCATCCTGGTTCATCACGGGCAGGATTCCGGGTAAACGGCTGGCCAGCATGGTCTTGCCGCTGCCGGGAGGGCCGATCATGAGCAGATTATGTTCGCCTGCCGCCGCGACTTCGAGTGCCCGGCGTGCCTGTTGTTGACCAATGACGTCACCCAGGTCAGGGCACGGGAGGGGAGCATTTTGTTGTCCTGAAGGTAATTGGCAAGTCTCCAGTCTGGCTTCGTTATGAAGACTGTGGCAGACATCAAGCAGGTGCTCTGCGTGGCATCCGTAATCATCACCTATGAGCGCGCATTCGGCTTGATTGGCGCTCGGGATAATGAGTTGCCGATGTGCTTTTCGCGCTGCAACGGCGGCAGCAATTACGCCGCGTATTGGGCGCAGGCCCCCATCCAGGGCCAGTTCGCCGGCAAATTCAAAGTGATGCAGATGTTGCTTCGGAATTTGCTCTGAAGCGGCAAGAATACCCAGGGCAATTGCGAGGTCGTAGCGGCCTCCCTCTTTCGGCAGATCAGCGGGGGCGAGGTTGATGGTTATGCGCCGAGCCGGAAATTGAAAATGGCTATTGAGCAGTGCTGCCCGGACACGATCTTTGCTTTCCCTGACGGC
>JALWQD010000205.1:4995-5318 GCA_026994735.1 Gammaproteobacteria bacterium
ATAGAAAGTGCCGGTAAGCCGTTGGCAAGGTGAACCTCAACAGTGACTGGCGGGGCCTCTATGCCCAACAGGGCGCGACTGAAAACAACAGCTAGCGACATGGTTTTGCTCACTCCTTTGAGCCGGCTTGTCATCCTGACAAGAAGAGTTTTACTCTTGCCAGATCATCTCTGGCGGTTGTCTTTATTCTCTACGGCTGGTCATTATTGTTTGTCGCCCCGACGCGTGTTTCGAGTTCGGCAAGCTGTTGCTCGAGTGTTTCCAGGCGTTCGCGACTGCGTTGCAGGACAGCTTTTTGAACTTCAACCTCTTCTCGGGTGACG
>JALWQD010000206.1 GCA_026994735.1 Gammaproteobacteria bacterium
GCGTTATTACCTGCAGACGCTGGGCTTGTCGCTGCGGCATCCTGATGATTTCAAAACGGCAGCCGATGGCGTTTGCTGTCTGTCGGATTTCGCTGCACTGAACGACTGTCTGGATACTTTCTCTGCCCGGCAACGGCGGTTGTTTATTGCCACCTGGTCGCTCAGCGAAACACCACTGACCCTGCGCGCACAGATTTTGCCATTGGTGAGTGATTTCAATGAATTTCTGATTGCTTACCAGGACCAATTCGCTGAAGTGGATAACTGCGCTTTCTTTCAACAATGGCAGCAGCAGATGGAGACTGTCAATTTCCAAAACGGGCAGATCGAACATTTGCCCGGACACCATTACCTGTTCGGCCAGGGAGCTGTCGCCTAGCAGGATCGGCATTATGGCTTGCTGGCTACTCATGGGGAGACGATTACACCGTGTTTATTGATTCACACTGTCACCTGAACTGTCTTGATCTTGAGGCACTCGGTACCGATCTGGCGGGCGTGCTTGCTGCTGCCCGCGAGGCTGGCGTCGATGAAATGCTTTGTGTCGCGATTGATCAGCAGACGCAACAGCAGGTGCTTGCCATCGCCAGCGATTACCCCCAGGTCTATGCCTCGGTTGGCGTGCATCCGAATGTCAATGCTGCCGGCGCTATCAGTGTTAATGAACTCCTGGCCCTGGCTGAGCATCCGCGCGTTATCGCCATTGGTGAAACAGGGCTCGATTATTTTCGCACCGAGGCTGCTGGTATCGCGGCCCAGCAAGAGCAGTTCCGAACCCATATTCGCGCCGCCAATGCCTGCGCTAAACCGCTGATTGTCCATTCCCGTGATGCCAATGATGACACCCTGCGCATCCTGACCGAGGAAGGTGCTGAACAGGCCGGCGGGGTCATGCATTGCTTTGTCGGTGATATAGCGATGGCTGAAGCCGCTCTGGCACAGGGCTTCTACATCTCTTTTTCGGGCATTCTGACTTTTAAAAATGCCGCTGCCCTGCGCCAGGTGGCGCTGGAAATACCGCTTGAGCGCCTGCTCATCGAGACCGATTCCCCTTATCTCGCGCCGGTACCTTACCGCGGCAAGTGTAACCAGCCGGCCTATGTCAACGCCGTGGCGGCCAAACTGGCCGAACTGCGCGGCCTGTCGTTGACGGAGATCGCCGCCTTGACGACAGCAAACTTTCACCGTCTTTTTAACTGCCCGTGAAAAATGCCTGCAGAGAGGTGAAAGGCGAGCGCCAAGCCGCTAGAATAGGCCCCAGGCCTGACCGGTTTCCGGAGGGGAAAGCGGCAAGCGACGACCGTACAGGATTTGCTCAACGATGAATCTAGACTATCTTGAATTTGAACGTCCGATTGCTGATCTCGAAGCGAAGATCAGCGAACTGCGCCATATGGAGCAGGGCGAAGGCCTCGACCTGACGGATGAGATCAATAAACTCGAAGAAAAGTGTGTCAAGCTCAAACAGTCGATCTTTTCATCGCTGTCACCGTGGCAGATTTCCCAGGTTTCACGTCATCCGCACCGGCCTTATATGCTCGATTACCTGCCACTGATCTTCAGTGAGTTTGAAGAACTGCACGGTGATCGTCATTTTGCCGATGATCATGCCATCGTCGCCGGTGTCGCACGTATTGACGGCCAGCCGGTTGTTGTCATCGGCCAGCAAAAAGGGCGGGGTACGAAAGAGAAGGTTTTTCGCAACTTTGGTATGCCCCGGCCGGAAGGATATCGCAAGGCTTTGCGCCTGATGGAAATGGCCGAACGTTTCAAACTGCCATTGCTGACCTTTATCGATACCCCCGGTGCCTATCCCGGAGTCGGTGCCGAAGAGCGGGGACAGAGCGAGGCAATTGCCCAGAATCTGCTTGTCATGTCACGCCTGCGAACACCGATTATCAGCACCGTCATCGGCGAAGGCGGCTCCGGAGGCGCGCTGGCAATCGGTGTTTGTGATCGCCTGTTAATGCTGCAGTACAGCACCTATTCGGTTATTTCCCCCGAAGGGTGTGCCACGATTCTGTGGAAGAGTGCAGACAAGGCCTCCGATGCCGCCGAGGCCATGGGGCTAACATCTGCCCGCCTGTCCGAACTGGGCCTAGTTGACCGGATTATCGACGAGCCTATGGGAGGGGCACACCGTGATCTTGATGCCCAGGCGAAAACGCTCAAGCGGGTTCTGCGGGAAGAACTTGATCGTATTGCCGGCATGTCCAGTGATGCCCTGCTCAAGGCGCGCTATGAGCGACTGATGGGCTATGGTGTCTACAAGGAATCCTGAAGCCCTTCTTGCCGCGGCCATCGATGAGATGTTGCAACGCCTGACGGCCGTCAGGCGACTGCTTGTTGCCTACAGTGGCGGGCGCGATTCTCATACCCTGTTAGCGCTGCTGGCAAAACACCGGCAGGGCTTGCCATTGCATGCCATTCATATTCATCATGGCCTGCAGGCACAAGCTGACAGTTGGCAGCAGCATTGCCAGGATGTCTGTCAGGCATTGGCTGTCGAGCTGACGGTTTGCCCGGTCAATGCCCGTCCGCAACAGGGCGAAGGCCCGGAAGCGGCCGCCCGTGCAGCCCGCTACCAGGCCTTGGGGGGGCAATTACAGAAGGGCGATTGCCTGCTGACAGCGCATCACCAGAATGACCAGGCGGAAACGATGCTGCTGCAGTTACTGCGTGGCTGCGGCCCTGAAGGTCTTGCCGCGATGCCATTTTCAAAGGCTCTCGGCAAAGGCCGGCAAGTACGGCCGTGGCTGGCCATCGAACGCTCACAGATCGAGGCCTGTGCCAGGCAATGGGGCTTGCAATGGATAGATGACCCGAGTAATGACAATACCGATCTGGGGCGTAATTTTCTTCGCCAGCAGATTATTCCCCAGTTACAGCGTCATTGGCCATCCATGAACCGGACACTGGCCCGCAATGCCGTTTTTTTTGCCGAGGCCAGTGAATTGCTCGAAAGCCAGGCTGAAAGTGATTGGCAGGTTTGTCGGGAGGGCGCAGAAAGATTGTCGATAGCGTCTCTCAGGGAGCTGCCCGAGGCCCGCCAACGGGGACTGCTGCGCTACTGGTGCCGGCAACGTCATATTGCCCCGCCTGCCAGCCGTCATTTGCAACGCATCCTGACCGACCTGCTCGATGCACGCAGTGATGGCCAGCCGCGTGTCGATTGGCCGGGAGGGGAAGTCCTTGCCTGGCGTGGCCATCTCTATGCCCGCCGGCGGCGGCCACGGCATGAGGCTTGTCCGTGCATCCCCTGGTCACCGGCAAGCCAGCCTCGTTTACCGCTGCCAACAGGTGGCACGCTCTCGCTGCAGACAACGGAGCAGGGCGGGCTCGATGCCAGCCTGCTGCAGGGGCAAGCGATCAGCATCAGTTTTCGTCAGGGCGGTGAGCGCATCACCCTCGCCGGACAGCCCCACCACCGCCGCCTCAAATCACTGCTTCACGATGCCGACATCCCGCCCTGGCAGCGGGCCGAAATACCACTGCTTTATATCGGCGATGAACTCGCTGCCATTGCCGGTATTGGTGTCGCCAAAGCCTTTGCCGCCAAAGGGGCCGGACTGACGCTGGTCGTCAGCACGGATTGATAGCTAGGGTCATTGATCCACAGGTCTCGTCAGCAGTGCTTATCTCTTGCTCTTCATGGCTAGCAACATGAACTACTTTTGCTGTCAGTTAAAAAGGGGATGTTTACACCCCCGCTCGACGGAGTTTTTAGTCTGACCCCAAATCCCCCAAACGAAACGCCGCGGAATTCTGTCCGGCTCGGCGCTTGTTATGTGTCATATCCTTACGTACAATATTAAGTACATGTACCGAAAGAGGATGCGTTATTATGAAAGCCCTTAGCTATACTGCTGCCCGTTCAAACCTGGCCAAAACCATGGAAAGCATCTGTGATGACCATGAACCTGTTGTTATTACAAGAAAAAATGAACGGTCAGTTGTCATGTTATCACTTGAAGATTATGAATCGCTTGAGGAAACTGCATACCTTCTTCGAAGCCCCAAGAACATGAAAAGACTTATCGAGTCTATCTCCCAATTAGAGAATGGCAATGGCTCAGTCAGAGAATTAAGTGAATGAGTCTCATTTTTTCCGACCATGCCTGGGACGACTACCTGTATTGGCAAAAAACCGATAAAAAAATGGTTAAGCGCATCAACTCACTAATAAAAGATATTCAGCACTCACCTTTTGAAGGTATCGGTAAACCAGAGCCACTCAAACATGCCTTGTCTGGTTATTGCTCTAGGCGAATAAATGAAGAACACAGAATTATCTATAAAGTCGAATCTGACGCCATTCATATTGCTCAACTTAGATATCACTACTAACCATCAATTGCACAAATGAGCTTGTAAAAAAACCTAAATTATATTCTTCCGGTTTGTTGTGAAGGGCCAGATATTCCCACGGAGTGAGGTCGTTCAGTGAGTCATGCGGCTGAATTTCAGAGTAAGGCATGACAGATTTTACTGTTTACATAAGCGAGTATTCGGCATTAATGCTAAGGCTCAATTGAACCAGAACCTTTAAGCTTGGGGCAAAAGAAAACCCCGTATTAAGGCGGGGTTCGCTACACTTCATAGTTCTTACTGATTAAACTTGTTTTTTTCTCCGACAACCGATGCTTGCAAGACCAAGGCATAACAAAGCAAGTGTCCCGGGTTCAGGAACCGTTGCTCCTGGCGAATAAGCCGTCAAAACGCGCACATAGTCACCAGGCGTACTAGCAAACCAATTCACATTTAGCCTCTTGGAATTTCCTCCAGCAATGCCCACAAAATCCCCCGCTTCCAGGCCACGAAATCCAGGATTTAAGTAAGTTACTCCTGTGTTTGCAAGGTAGTCGCTTGCCCCAAGGTTATTGCTACTTGTAATAATGGCAAGAATATCAGAATCAAAATCAACCCAACCCGCTTGCCTTGCACCGAGAGCTGGATCAAAAAAAACGTAATGGCTCGCAACAACAGTGCCTATGGCCAGTGTCCCAAAAGTCCCCGTACTAGCTAAAATATCTACGTTAAGGGAAGTACCAAGAACGGATGTATTTTGGTCTTCATTAAATGCGTAAAGATTCGTATTCTGGAAGGTATTATCACCAACAGTATTATCAGGGTTTGACGCTGTAAACCCTGGAGATAATTCCACAAAAGTGCCAGTACCACTGGTTACGCTTCCATTGATAACTGTTGCATTGGCAATAGGCAGCATTGCCAATAGTGTCACTAAAATTGCCGTGAAATTTAAATATCTCATTTTTAAACTCCTGTTAATAATATATCCTGACAAAGAATATGC
>JALWQD010000207.1 GCA_026994735.1 Gammaproteobacteria bacterium
CAGTAATATCGAGGAAAACCAGTTCATCGGCACCCTGGGCATCGTAAGCGCGGGCAACCTCAACCGGGTCTCCGGCATCGATAATATCAACGAAGCGGACACCTTTAACGACACGCCCCTTGTCGACATCAAGGCAGGGGATTATCCGTTTGGCGACATCCATTAGCCTGCTGCCTGGCCGAGCTTGTCGGCGAGTGTTTGGCAGTGACCGAGATCAAGGCTGCCTTCGTAGAGCGCGCGTCCGAGAATGGCACCCATGATGCCTTCCTCCTCAGCGGCGCAGAGTGCGCGAATATCGTCTTCACTGGCGACGCCGCCGGAAGCAATGACGGGGATATCGATGGCGGCAGCGAGTTTTTCTGTGGCCTCAACATTGACTCCCAGCATCATCCCGTCGCGGCTGATGTCGGTATAGACAATGGCTTCAACGCCATCACGCTCGAAATGCTGGGCGATATCGATGACGTCATGGTGTGACAGTTTCGACCAGCCATCAATGGCAACCTTGCCATCGCGGGCATCAAGACCAACGATGATGTGACCAGGGAACGATATTGCCAGGTCGGCAACGAAGTGTGGCTGGTTAACGGCAGCTGTACCGATGATGACATAGCGGACGCCGGCCTCAAGATAGGCATCGACGGTCTCTTCATCGCGGATGCCACCGCCTATTTGTACGGGCAGATCAGGAAATGCCGCGACAATATCATGGACGATAGCGGCATTGACGGGACTGCCGTCAATGGCGCCGTCAAGGTCAACGATATGAAGCCGTCGGGCGCCTGCCTTGAACCAGCGTTCGGCCATGGCCACAGGGTTGTCAGAAAAGACCGTATCATCTTCCATGCGACCCTGGCGCAGACGCACACACTGGCCTCCTTTGATGTCGATAGCGGGGATTAGCAACATGGGATATAACCTCGTATTTCAGCGATAGCCTGGCCTCTTTTGAGGCGGCCTGAATCAGGGTTTAGGCAACGGTTTGATGATTATCTTTGCCTGCCATTAGGATTCTCCGTCCCAGTTGAGGAAATTGGCCAATAGACGAATGCCTGCCTGCTGGCTTTTCTCCGGGTGAAACTGCACGGCGAAGATGTTTTTACTGGCCATGGCCGAACAGAAGGGAGCACCATAATGCGTTTCTCCGGCGACGACCTGATCCTTGTCAGGGGCGACATAGTAGCTATGGACGAAATAAAACCAGCTGTCATCAGCAATGCCTGACCAGAGGGGATGTGATTGCCGTTGCCGAACCCGGTTCCAGCCCATATGAGGGACTTTCAAGCCCTGCATGATTGTTTCCCTGCCAAAATGTTTGACGTGTCCAGGGATAATGTCCAGAGCGGGGGTTTTCCCTCCCTCTTCGCTGCTCCCAAGCAGGGCCTGCATGCCGAGGCAGATGCCAAGGAAGGGGCGGTCAGTGATGACTGTGCGCAGGCAGTCGAGTAGCCGGTGTTCGTGCAGACCATCCATGCAGGCCTGCAGGGCACCGACACCCGGCAGCACAACACGCTCGGCGGCAAGAATCGTGGCCGGGTTTTGGGTGATGGTGACCGGGCAGTCGGCGGCATACTCGAGAGCCTTGGCAACAGAGCGGACATTACCCATGCCATAGTCGATGACGGCGACAGTCATTGTTTAGAGCATTCCCTTTGTTGAAGGGATAACACCGGTGCAGCGCGCGTCTTTGCCCGTTGCCTGACGCAGGGCTCGGCCAAAGGCCTTGAAGATGGTCTCGGCGACATGATGGGCATTGATGCCGCGCAGGCAGTCGATGTGCAGGGTAGCCGGCGCATGATTGACAAAGCCCTGGAAGAATTCATGAAAAAGGTCGACATCGAAATCCCCGATGCGCGCGCGTTTGAATTCGACATGATATTCCAGTCCCGGTCGGCCTGAGAAGTCGATGACGACGCGTGACAGGGACTCGTCGAGAGGGACATAGGCATGACCGTAACGGAAGATACCCTGTTTATTGCCCAGAGCCTGGCAAAAGGCCTGACCAAGGGTGATGCCGATATCTTCGACGGTATGGTGGGCGTCGATATGCAGATCACCTTCGGCCTTGATGTCAATATCAAAAAGACCGTGGCGAGCAACCTGGTCAATCATATGATCAAAAAAAGGCAGTCCGGTTTGTGTTTGACAAATCCCGGAACCGTCGAGGTTCATGGAAAGAGTGATGCGTGTTTCAGCCGTCTCCCGGCTAACAGTGGCTCGGCGTTCAGTCATGGGTCTTTTTCACACTATTGATTGAGTCTTGATGATGACACAGATATTGGTGGCTGTGGAATAGATCAGTGGTCGTTTATGCTTTGCCATTGATGCGATATTCGGCGGAACGTGCATGTGCCGTCAAACCTTCACGACGGGCAAAGCGTGAGGCGCTTTGTCCGAGTGTGGTCGCAGCGGCTGTCGAACACATGATCAGACTGGAGCGTTTCTGGAAGTCATAGACGCCGAGCGGGGATGAGAAGCGGGCTGTCCGCGCCGTGGGCAGGACATGGTTGGGGCCGGCACAGTAGTCACCAATGGCCTCGGCCGTGTGGCGGCCAAGAAAAATAGCGCCGGCATGGCGGATTTTGGCCGCCAGTTCGAGCGGCTCGTCAAGTGACAGCTCCAGATGTTCCGGGGCGATAGCATTGGCGACTGCAGCGGCCTCGTCAAGATCGCGGACATGGATCATGGCCGCGCGGCTGGTCAGCGAGCGTTCGATAATCGCTGCCCGTTCCATTTCGGGGAGCAGGCGATCGATGCTGGCCTGTACTGCATCGAGATAAGCGGCGTCAGGGCTGACCAGAATCGGTTGTGCATCCTCGTCATGTTCAGCCTGAGAGAAGAGGTCCATGGCAACCCAGTCCGCTTCCGTCTGGCCGTCACAGATAACAAGGATTTCTGAGGGGCCGGCAATCATGTCGATGCCAACGCTGCCATAAACCATACCTTTGGCTGTGGCGACATAGATATTGCCCGGGCCGACAATCTTGTCGACTGCCGGTATTGTTTCCGTGCCATAGGCCAGCGCGGCGATGGCCTGGGCGCCGCCAATCAGGAAGACTCTGTCGACATCAGCGATATAGGCGGCAGCGAGAACCAGTGGATTGACTTCCCCTGCAGGGGCTGGCACGACCATGATCAGTTCGCTGACGCCAGCGACTTTGGCCGGGATGGCGTTCATAATGACGCAGGAGGGGTAGACGGCTTTCCCGCCGGGGACATAAAGGCCGGCGCGATCCATCGCCGTAACCTGTTGCCCGAGGACGGTGCCGTCAGCTTCTGTATAGGTCCAGGATTCACCTTTCTGATGTTCATGGTAGGCACGCACACGGGCGGCCGAGAACTCGAGCGTTTGGCGGTCTTCTACAGCCAGGGCATCCCAGGCAGCCTTCAGGCGAGAGTGGGGGATTTCAAGGTCAGCAGCCTGGCTGACAGCAAGCTGGTCGAAACGCAGCGTGTATTCGAGCAGAGCCTCGTCACCCCGTTTGCGGACATCGGCAAGGATGTTGGCGACGGTGTCACGGACGCGGGCATCGGCTTCACCATCCCAGGTCTGGAGTGCTTCCAGCTGACTCCAGAAATCAGGGTGTTGTGTTGTTAGGCGTTTGATTGGGGGCATATCAGCAGCTCATCCTTAAAGTGGTCTGGGTCAGGATGCCTGTGCCTGATCAACGGCAGCAGACATCTGTTCAATAATGTCGCGTACGCGGGCATGTTTCATTTTCATCGAAGCCTTGTTGATGATCAGCCGTGAGCTGATATCCATGATGGTTTCGATTTCTTCCAACCCGTTTGCACGTAAGGTATTGCCGCTATCGACAAGGTCGACAATGCAGTCAGCAAGACCCACCAGCGGCGCCAGTTCCATCGAACCATAGAGCTTCACCAATTCAGCCTGCAAACCGCGGGCAGCAAAGTAGTTGGCAGCGATGGCAACATATTTCGTTGCCACCCGTACCCGGTTTCCGCTCAGCGTATAACCGGCTGGTGCGGCGAGGGACATCCGGCAGCAGGCAATGCGCAGATCAAGTGGTTCATAGAGGCTGTCGCCGTTATATTCAAGGAGGACATCCTTGCCGGCGATACCCATATCCGCAGCGCCATTGTCGACGAAGGTCGGCACGTCGGTGGCACGAATGACGAGTAGGCGAACATCCGCGCAGTTGGTCGGGAAGATCAGCTTGCGGCTAGTGTTCGGGTCTTCGCTGGGGATGATGCCGGCGGCGGCCAGCAGCGGCAGGGCTTCCGTGAAGATACGCCCTTTGGAAACAGCAATGATCAGTTCGTTATTCATGGCCAGATATGGCTCGCAGGGTCAGGATGGCAGACGGCGGATTTCCGCCCCCAGTTGGGTCAGTTTTTCTTCGATGCATTCATAGCCGCGATCAATGTGATAAATCCGGTCGACGACGGTTTGTCCATTGGCCAGCAAACCCGCCAGAACGAGACTGGCCGACGCACGCAGATCAGTGGCCATGACCGGGGCCGCCGTTAGAGAAGGGACACCACGAACAATAATGGTATTGCCTTCGTGAGTCAGGTCTGCGCCCATCCGTTGTAGTTCCGGAACATGCATGAAACGGTTTTCGAAAACGGTTTCAGTGATGGTGCCGACGCCTTCAGCGATACTGTTAAGGACAGCAAACTGGGCCTGCATATCGGTTGGGAAGGCGGGGTACGGTGCTGTTCGCAGATCGACTGCCCGGGGCCGTTTGCCATGCATATCGAGTTTGATCCAGTCACTGCCGTGGTCAATTGTGGCGCCGGCCTCCTGCAGTTTTGCCAGGACAGCTTCGAGTAAATCGGCGCGGGTATCACGCAGGTGAATACTGCCGCCGGTGATGGTCGCAGCGACAAGGTAGGTGCCCGTTTCAATGCGATCCGGAAGGACGCGGTAATGGGCGCCAGAAAGGCGTTCAACACCCTCAATGGTGATCATGTCAGTACCGGCACCGCTGATTTTTGCACCCATGGCGATGAGGCAGTCAGCGAGGTCGGTGACCTCGGGTTCGCGAGCGGCATTTTCGATGATCGTTGTGCCTTCCGCGAGGGTTGCCGCCATCATGATGTTCTCGGTGCCGGTGACGGTGACCAAATCCATGAAGATACGGGCTCCCTGCAAGCGTTTCGAGCGCGCGTGGATATAGCCTCCCTTGACCTCGATTTCAGCCCCCATGGCTTCGAGGGCACTGAGGTGAAGGTCAACGGGGCGGGTGCCAATGGCACAGCCACCGGGCAGTGAAACGAGGGCCTGTCCGTGGCGGGCGAGCAGCGGTCCGAGGACGAGGATGGAGGCGCGCATCGTCCGCACG
>JALWQD010000208.1 GCA_026994735.1 Gammaproteobacteria bacterium
CGAGGCTTCAACCCCGCTCTTTTCCGTCCCGGCAATCGGGTGAGCGGGAACAAACCAGGGCATGTGCGCGGCTAAGGCATCGCGGGCATCGGCGACAACAGACCCCTTTGCGCTGCCAACATCCATAACGACGGCCTCTGCCTGCAAGTGACCGGCTATCTGTTCCAGAATGCCATGCACAGCCCCCAGGGGCACCGCCAAAATAACCAGATCGGCACCAGCAACAGCTTTTACTGGATCCCGTTCATAGCGATCAATAACACCGAGTTCAACAGCTGTCCGTAAATTTTTCTCATTGCGGCCACAGCCAACGACTTCGGCACAGACGGCTGCCTGACGCAGAGCGCGGGCTAAAGAGCCGCCCAAAAGGCCGACACCAAAGATCGTCATACGCTGTGTCAGTAACGGTGTCATGAAAGCAGAATCAGGAATTTGAAGGTGCTTGCGGGTAAGAACCAAGAACCTTCAACATGACTGACTCCTGCTGCAATTCGGCCAGTGCTGCGGCGACATTTTCATCATCGTGATGGCCACTGATATCGATAAAAAACAGGTATTCCCAAACACCCCGGCGTGATGGCCTGGATTCAATTCGGGTCATTGAAATCGAACGACTGCTGAGCGGCTCGAGGATCGCTACCAGTGCCCCCGGCCGGTTGGCTGTGGCTAACATCAGCGAGGTTTTATCTGCGCCACTGGGCAAGGGTGATGTCCGCCCAACAACGAGAAAGCGGGTAGTATTGTCAGGCTCATCTTCAATATTGCTGGCCAGGGTCTCGAGTTCATAAATCCCGGCAGCCTCAAGGCTGGCAATTGCAGCACTGCCGGCCTCGCTCTCTGCGGCTATCCGGCGGGCAGCCTCAGCATTGCTGGCAACATCAATTAATTCAACCCCCGGGAGATGATTGTTTAACCATGCCCGGCACTGGGCATGTGCCATTTGGTGTGCGTAGACACGCTCTACCGCTGTCATCGCCAGACCTTTCTTTGCCAGCAGATGATGGTGAATGCGAACCTCAACTTCACTGCAAATTTGCAACGGTGAATGGACAAAGAGATCGAGGGTATGTGTCACAGCCCCTTCAGTCGAATTTTCAATGGGTACGACACCAAAATGCAAGGCACCGGCTTCAACCTCACGAAAAACAGCAGCAATACTGTCCACAGGCACGGTCTCAACAGCATGCCCAAACTGCTGGATCACCGCCGCTTCGGTAAATGTCCCCCGCGGCCCCAGGTAACCGACCTGCATTGGCTGTTGCAGGTTCAGACAGGCTGACATAATCTCTTGAAAAAGACGGCTGACAGCACTGTCCGAGAGGGGGCCCTGATTGCGTTCGCGGACAGTTGCCAGCACCTGTGCTTCACGTTCCGGTCGATAGAAGGCAGAACTGTCTCCTTGCTCCTGCTTGATCCTGGCCACTTCCAGAGCACACTCTGCCCGTTCACTAATCAGGGCCTGTAACTGAGCATCAATACGATCAATATCAGCGCGCACATTTAGTAAAGGATCACGTTTACTCATTACCATGCCTCATCTCTGCCACCCTCCCTGCAGCTAACCCTGCTTGATCAAACGGACATTGAGGACACCTTCAATGGCCTCCAGGCGGCCCACTACGGCCTCGTCAGGAATGGTTTCGACATCAACCAGAGAATAGGCGATATCAGCGCGAGATTTATTCAGCAAGTCCTTGATATTAATATTTGCATCAGCCAGCAGAGTAGTGATCTGGCCAACCATATTCGGTACATTGGCATTGGCGATAGCCAAGCGATATTCGCTCACTGGCGGCAGCTTCACCGAAGGAAAATTGACCGCATTCCTGATCGTTCCCTGTTCGAGAAAATCGCGCAGCTCTTCAACCACCATCAGGGCACAGTTTTCTTCCGCTTGCTGCGTCGAAGCACCAAGGTGCGGCAGAGCAATAATACGCGGGTGACCATTGATCCCTGGATTGGCAAAATCACAGACATAGGCATACAGCTTGCCGTCATCAAGGGCAGCTATCACAGCATCATTATCGACAATACCCTCACGGGCAAAATTAAGGACAACCGCCCCGTCCTTCATGATGCGAATACGCTCAACATTAATGAGATTTTTTGTCGCCTCGATCAAGGGCACATGAAAGGTGACAAAATCCGCCTGCCGGAGAAGGTCATCGACACTACCCGCCTGCCGCACATCTGCCGACAAACGCCAGGCACTATCAACCGTTATCTGGGGATCATAACCAATGACATCCATACCCAGAGCGCTCGCAGCATTGGCAATCATCACCCCGATCGCACCTAAGCCGACAACCCCCAATGTCCGGCCGGAAGTTCAAAACCAACAAACTGTTTCTTACCCTGTTCGGCCTGGCGATGAACCTCTTCCGCACTGCCCGCAAGCCCGCGGACAAAATCCCATGCCGGACAGATGTTACGGCAAGCCAGCAACATCCCGGTCAGGACAAGCTCCTTGACAGCATTGGCATTCGCACCCGGCGCATTAAAAACCGGAATACCACGCGCTGTTACCTCGGGCAAGGGAATATTGTTAACACCGGCACCAGCACGAGCAATCGCCTTCAAGGAAGCTGGCAATCGCATCCCATGCATATTCTGTGAGCGCAGCAAGATGGCATCCGGATGAACAATTTCAGAAGCCACCTCATAACGATCACGCGGCAACAGATCCAGCCCCTTCACTGAAATATTGTTCAGTGTCAATATCTTGTACATTATATTTTCCCTGTTACATCAACCTTGTGCTCAGCCATAACGTTGAGCAAAGTCCTGCATAAATGCGACCAACGCCTCAACACCTGCCTCAGGCATAGCGTTGTAAATACTGGCGCGCATACCACCGACTGAGCGATGTCCCTTCAGGGTTTGTAAGCCAAGCTCCGCGGCTTCCTGCAGAAAAATGCTGTCGAGCGCATCATTAGCAAGCGTAAAGGGAACATTCATCCAGGAACGATTTTCCCTGTTGACAGGGTTACTATAGAAATCGCTACCGTCAATAGCAGCATAGAGACTGGCCGCCTTGCGTTCATTGATCCTTGCCATCGTTTCCAGCCCACCAAGCTCCTTGAGCCAGGAAAAAACAAGTCCGGCGATATACCAGCTATAAGTTGGCGGTGTGTTATACATCGAATCATTGTTGGCATGTGTACGATAATCAAAGAGTACAGGCATGTCCGCTAAAGGCTCGCCAATAAGATCCTTGCGCACAATCACCAACGTCAAGCCTGCCGGGCCAATATTCTTTTGTGCGCCAGCATAGATAATACCAAAACGATTGATATCAAGCGGTCGTGAGAGCAAGGTTGAAGACATATCGGCAACCAGCGTCACATCACCTACAGAGGGGATTTCCGCAAACTCGACGCCACCAATGGTTTCATTGGGCGTGTAATGGACATAGGCAGCATCCGGATCCAGCTGCCATTGAGCGCGATCGGGCACTGAACAGTAGCCTTCATCAGCCGAGCTGGCGACTATATTGACATCACAAAACCGCCGGGCCTCAGCAATGGCCTTCTTCGACCACTGTCCAGTATTAAAATAATCCGCCTTCTTTCTGTTACCGAGGAGGTTGATCGGCACCATCGAAAACTGGGCACTGGCACCGCCCTGAAGAAACAGTACCCGGTAATCATCGCTGATTCCCAGCAATTCACGAAAATCAGCCTCTGCCCTGGCGGCGATCTCCATAAAGGCCTTGCCACGGTGACTCATTTCCATGACAGACATCCCCGTGCCCTGCCAATCACACATCTCTTCACGGGCCTTCTTCAAGACAACCTCGGGCAACATCGCCGGCCCGGCACTAAAGTTATACACTCTCGTCATCATCAACCTCATTAAAAACATACCGACGGACGCCGTTCAAAACGGCCGCACCGGCGGCGAAATGAAAACAAAAACAGGATGAGCGCATTCAAACTCGCTTGGCAAGACACTGACATAATACCGGCAAGCTGCCAGACTCAATCCGGAGCGCTGGTTGCGGAGTCATCCGCTTCAGCATCGATCTCCGCAGCGTCAGGTTCATCAATCGTTGCAATCCTGTCAAGACCAACCAGTCGTTCACCTTTGCCTAAACGGATAACACGTACTCCCTGGGTATTACGTCCCAGCACAGGCACTTCATCAACCCGCGTCCGCACCAGCGTCCCGGCATTCGAAATGAGCATGATCTCATCCCCCTCATCAACGAGGGCGGCACCGACGACGCTGCCATTGCGCTCGCTGGTCTGTATCGCAGCAACACCCTGGCCACCGCGTCCATGCAAGGGATAACCATCAATAGCCGTGCGCTTGCCATAACCATGTTCGGTCACGGTCATAATGGTACCGCCCGTCAGGATCAGCAGCGAGATGACCCGCTGACCACTCTGCAAACGAATACCGCGAACTCCTCGCGCAGTTCGCCCCATTGCTCGCACATTGGCCTCGGCAAAGCGTACTGCCTTGCCGGAACTACTAAAGAGCATCACATCCTGCTGACCATCGGTCATATCGACACCGATCAGCTGATCATCCTCAAGCAGATCAATAGCAATGATGCCGTTGCTGCGCGGGCGTGAAAAATCGACTAACGGTGTTTTTTTGATCGTGCCGGAAGCCGTGGCCATAATGACAAAGTTTTCTTCACCATATTCACGCACAGGCAATACCGCCGAGATACGCTCCCCTTCGGCCAATGGCAGCAGATTGATCATCGGACGACCGCGTGCATTACGACTGGCCTGTGGCAATTCATAAACCTTGATCCAGTAAACCTTGCCATGGGTCGAGAAACAGAGCAGCGTATCATGAGTATTGGCAACGAAGAGCTTGTCGATGAAATCATCATCCTTCATCTGTGTCGAGGCTTTACCACGACCACCGCGACGCTGGGCATGGTAAGTATCCAGGGCTTGCGACTTGACATAACCTTCATGGGAAAAGGTAACGACCACATCTTCTTCCGAAATCAGGTCTTCCAGAGTCAGATCCAGACGACTGCTAAGGATCTCGGTGCGACGGTCATCGCCATACTGATCGACAACGGCTTCAAGCTCTTCACGAATCACTTCCATCAAGCGATCTGGATTAGAAAGAATCTCCAGCAATGCCCTGATTTGAACAAGAATTTCTTCATATTCTTTTTGAATTTTTTCCTGCTCAAGACCGGTTAGACGATGCAGGCGCAAGTCCAGAATAGCCTGCGCTTGCACGGGTGAAAGACGATAACCGTCATCACACAACCCCATCCCTGCTGCCAGTTCTTCAGGCCGCGCTTCATCACTGCGAC
>JALWQD010000209.1:0-18145 GCA_026994735.1 Gammaproteobacteria bacterium
CGGCAATGGCCGGCCGGGATCGTCGAGATGAAAGCGTGGACTGGCCTCACGCCACAGGGGCCTCTCGCCGCCAAACAGGGCTTCGAGGATTTGCGGTGTCCGTCGCCAGGGAATCCGGGAAAACTTCTCGAAGTCGAAGACACCGTACCAGTGGGCTGCCGCCGCAACCGTCGGCAGATGATCTTCTGCCGACATAAGAATAACAGGCAAACGAGGCTCCCAGGCACGCAGGCCATCCAGAATGACTTGCAGCGCATCCATGCTTAAATCCGCACTCACCATGACGGCCATCAAGGCATTTGCTGCCGGAGCGGAATCTTGCCATTGTAAGGGGTCATCGACTACGGCGGCGTCATAACCGCTAAAAACAAGGATCGTTTCGACAACCTGTAAGCGTTCGCGGTCATGGTCGATGACCAATACGGTTTCCACGTTCAGAAGTCATCCCCCTGTGGCTTCGTCTCTACAGACGGGTCAGTCCAGGCAACCGGAAGAGCCAGCTTTTATCGGCACAAACAATCCGTGTGACGACAGGCTATCCTTCCAGAGGCCCCTGAATATCGAACAAGTGCGATATTGTACTTTATCTATATCAGAGACTTAGGAAAAAGGCCAGCCACTTCGCCAAGGGATGTCAAAAAAATGTCACATGGCCAATGTACTGTCATCAGACAACAGACGTAGCAGATAATAGTAAAAGCGATTGTCAAAATCGCGGAACTGCAGGGCGACACCCGACGGCGCAACGCGAACAATACGCGCCGTCACCTTATGCAAGTAAACAATGTTGTCTACCGACTCCGGGAAAATAACTTCCAGATGAAGACTGGACAGACGAGGTTTATCAAGACGAATAAAAGCGCCACCAAGACTGACATTACAAACACGTGTCAGAGAGGTAACAAGCCCCGTGCCACTACGGTAAACTACCTTGATACGACGATCGATACTACGCCGCGCTAGCTGGCGGCCAAGAGATGCAGACACTGGAATTCTCCCGCATGATTAGAGACTATATATCCGCCACAGAAAGTAGCGACAACCGGTCAATCCCCCATTACTGGGAACCGGCCTGGCGACAATTATACATGATTTCACTAGGTTTTGTCTGTCCCCATCCCCTCTTTCAGGATCAACAATGAAGAAACAGGCGACATCCTGCAAGCACATCCGTCTCGATGAAGCCCTTCAGCAAGCGCGCCAATTGACAGACAGCGGGCAATTCCCTGCTGCCGACCAGCTCTACCAAAAAATCATTCATAGCGCGCCGGATTGTGCCCAGGCCTGGCATGACTGGGGGCAACTTGGCCTGCGCCTAAGACAACTCCAGACGACACTGCCGATACTCACACGGGCTGTCGAACTTGCCCCTGACAAGCCCGCATTTCGCTATACACTGGCACAGCTGCAGAGTCAGCTAGGCGATTATTCGTCAGCAGAAAAATCAATGCTTGAAGTCACCCGTTTGGCCCCTGCTAACCCTGCCGGACACCAGGAACTGGGCCTCATCTATAAGCGCATGAGACGATTCCCTGAGGCCATCAAGTCGCTACAGCGGGCCACCCGGCTAGCCGCCAATGATAGCAATAGCCATTTTAATCTTGGCCTAACATTTTTTGCCGCGGGTGACATTGACGCGGCTATCAAAGCCTACCGCCAGGCACTTGCTATCGACAGCAATGATAGCGAAAGTCACAGCGCTCTCGGCGCTGCCCTGCATGCGGCGGGTAACTTCCCCGCAGCCAGAAAACAATTACAGTTGGCCATTCAGCTGGAACCTGACAACCCAAACTGGTATCGCAATCTCGCCGAATCACTGCGTGAACAGGGAATGCTGGCGCAAGCTATTGAGAATTACCGCCAGGGCTTGAAGAGAAACAGCAACGATGCTGCGCTCTGGCATGGCCTGGCGATGACGCAAAAATTTACTGTCCGTGATCAAGAGGACATCATGGCGATCAAGTCACTCTATGCCCAGCAGGCTAGAGAGAGCGAAGAACAGACAAAACTGGCCTTTGCCATTGGCAAGATTCTTGATGACTGCAAACAGGAAACACAGGCCTGGCCCTATTTTCAAACAGCCAATCACAACAGGCGTGTCAGAAAAAAATACAACATCGAAGAAGAACGTGAATATTTCCAGACCATCAAACAGACCTTCACTGCGGACTTCTTTCATCAACAAGCGGACAGCCCGTCGTTACTCCCCAAACAACCCTATGGGCAACCGATATTTATCATCGGCATGCCACGCTCTGGCACCAGTCTCGTTGAACAGATTCTCGCCAGCCATTCACAGATCCATGGCTGCGGCGAAACCCAGGCATTGTCCATAGCTCTGCGTGACACCCTTGGCCAAGTATTGACCGGTCAACAATTACTGCAACAATTTTGCTTCCTCGATAGCCAGGAACGGAGAATAATCGCCGAAAATTATCTGACCCGGATAACGACCCAGGGCAATGGAGAACAGTGGCTAAGCAATAAACTGCCTTTCAATTTTCTTCATCTTGGCTTGATAAAAATACTCTTTCCCGACGCCAAGATTTTCCATTGTTGCCGTCACCCGCTGGCAACCTGCCTATCCATTTATCAACATGATTTCACCCACATGGATGGATTTGCCTACGACCTCCAGGAACTCGCCCAGTACTACCTGCTCTACCATGATCTGATGCAACACTGGCATGATGTCCTCCCGGGGTATGTGCAAGACATCCATTACGAAACACTGGTTGCCGAACAGGAGTCCCAGAGTCGTCAATTGATCAAGGCCTGCGAATTACCTTGGGAAGCCTCCTGCCTCGATTTCCATCAGACCAACAGGGCCGTCAGCACGGCCAGTTTCACACAAGTTCGCCAGCCACTTTACCGCCATGCCCTCGAACGCGGGCAGCGCTATGAGCCCCTACTCACGCCATTAACATCGATACTCAACGGGATTTTGCCCAAAAAACCATGAAGGACATAGTAGGCACACAAGCGCAAAAACTTTTCCAGCAAGGACTGCAGGGCCGCTAGAATGACCAAACCCAGTGGGCCTGGCAGTGTTTTCACAAGCCGCTCCGCCCAGCTGGCCCCGTTATTACAACGCTTACCACCATTTGATGAGCCACTGGCAGACGCTCTTTAGCAATGGGATACATCCACTGTCAAATGAAGCGCTTATTGGTGTACCCAGGAGAACGAGACCCGCACCCTGCTAGGCTTTTGCGGCCTCAGTTGGGACAAGCAATGCCTTAACTTCAAGGACAATCAAGGCACCGTTATGACAGGTAGTTTCGCTCAGGTACGCGAGGGCCTGCATGGCCACTCACTCAAACGCTGGCAACATTATCAACAATACCTGGCTGAGGCACCAGGGAACATTCAGCAATAATAAATCGTGCTAAAAACCGACATTAGAAATACCTGCCCCATAACCAGCATGAGTTTTAACAGCACAAAAAAACCCGATCAAAAAGCCCTTGAACTTTCCTTTTGAATCGCCATAATGTTAGTCATTCATAAACCTGCCAAGCCTGGCAGGAAGATTTGGTCCCGGCACTGGGTCCCTAATAAATGATCGGAAAATGACGCAAAAAATGTCAGCAACAGGGCATGCAATGCCCCATATGCTCGCAAAACCCGTCCGGGTGTGGGCTCTTCGATAGCGCCCCCCCGGCAACCCTGACGAGTGAGAAAAACATTATGATCAAAATCAACAATGTCAGCCGTCACTATGGCACTTTTGTCGCGGTCAACAATCTCTCATTGACGATTAACAGTGGCGAAGTGATTGGTCTGCTCGGTCATAATGGCGCGGGCAAAACGACACTGTTAAAAATGCTCACAGGCTACCTCGAACCAACTGATGGCAGCATCATCGTCAATGGCCATAATATTTGTGAAGAACGCCGCCTGATCCAGCAAGAAATAGGCTATTTACCCGAAAACTGTCCACTTTACCCAGAAATGGAAGTCGCCCCATTTCTTCGCCATATCGCTAACCTGCACGGGCTGCCGGAGGCCGAACATGGCCCCTATATTGCTTCAGCACTGGCCCTGACCGAATTACAGGACAGGGCCTGGCAACGCATCGAAACCCTTTCGCGCGGACTGCGTCAACGCGTCGGTGTTGCCCAGGCAATACTCAACAAACCGCGTCTTCTCATCCTCGATGAACCCACAAATGGTCTTGATCCGACACAGATCAAGCATATGCGCTCACTCATCCGGCACCTGGCAAAATCAACAACAGTCATCATTTCCACACACATCTTGCAGGAAGTTCAGGCAACTTGTGACCGGGTCATTATCATCCGTAATGGCTGCAAAGCCCTTGATGCACGCCTTGATAAATTACAACAAGGACGGCGGTTGATCTTCACAACTGATGCCACAGAGGAACAGCTGGCAACCATTTTAAGTACTTTTCCTGATTCTCAGAGACTGGCCAACAACCATGCCGGACACAGCCAATATGTGATCAGCTTTGACAGCCATGACCATGCCGAAAAGCAAGCCCCCGAACTGGCAAAGCTGCTGATCGAGGCCAAGCAGCGATTATTCTCACTGCAAATTGAAGCCCCTTCACTGGAAACAATCTTTGGCGAGATTTCAGCCGGCATAACGGGAGAGCAAGCATGAAGCAACTATGGCGGCTTACACGGCATGAGCTAGCAACCTTCTTTGCGACACCGGCAGCCTTCATATTATTGGCAGCTTTCCTCTCCGCCTGCCTGTTTATGTTCTTTTGGGTCGATGCCTTTTTTGCCCGCAATATCGCCGACATGCGGCCATTATTTGAAGCCATGCCGATTTTACTGATCTTTCTCTCGGCAACAATTACGATGCGTCTCTGGACGGATGAAAAGCGCAGCGGTACTCTGGAACTACTGCTGACATCCCCCATCAACCCCCTGACACTGGTGCTCAGCAAATTTCTTGCTGCCATGGCCCTGATAGCACTTGCACTGACACTGACACTGCCCTTGCCGTTAACGATAGGCTTCATAGCCGAGCTTGATTGGGGCCCCGTTATCGCCGCCTACCTGGCCACACTACTGCTGGCAGCAGCCTATATTGCCATCGGCCTTTATATCAGTTCCCGAGCAGAAAACCCGCTCGTCAGCCTGATTATCAGCACCCTTATTTGTGCTCTCTTGTTTATCATCGGTGCGCCCATAATCAGCGACCTCTTCCCCAGTGATACCGCCGCCAGTCTGCGCCTGCTTGGCTCCGGCTCCCGCTTTGAAGCCATCAGTCGTGGCGTCATCGACATGCGCGATATTTATTACTATCTGAGTCTCTGCGCAACCTTTTTGACACTCAATGTCTATCGTCTCGAAAAATTACGCTGGCAAGGAAACAAGCGCTGTCAACGACAACGTCAATGGAGCGTCTTGAGCGCTTTCATCTGCCTCAATCTTCTTTTCGCAAACCTTCCTCTCGGGCAGCTCGAGCCAATCCGGCTCGACCTGACTCCAGGCAAACTCTATACACTCTCACCGGCAAGCCGACAGATACTGGCTGAATTAAACGAGCCGCTGCTCATCCGGGCATACTTCAGCGCCCAGACGCATCCCTTGCTTGCCCCTTTAGTGCCCCGCCTGCGCGATCTGTTGCAAGAATACGCCATTGCCGCAAAAGGCAAGGTGCGTGTTGAAATCATTGACCCTCACGAAAGCCCCGAAATTGAACGAGAAGCGGGACAGCGTTACGGCATCAAACCCGTACCGTTCCAGACAGCCAATCGCTATGAATCTTCTGTCGTCAATTCCTATTTTGATATTGTCATCAGCTATGGTGACCAGTTCGAAACACTCGGGTTCCGTGATCTCATCGACATCAAGGCAAACAACGAAACAGATGTCAAAGTCGACCTGAGAAACCCCGAATACGACATCACCCGAACGATTAAAAAAACGCTACAGGCTTACCGGGGAGCCGGTAATCTATTCACAAAATTGCCCGGCCCGTTGACATTTCATGGTTATATTTCCCAGCCGGAGAAACTGCCACAGGCATTGCAGACTCTGGACAGCGAGTTACGTCAGACAGTCACCGAGCTGGCAGCCAAGTCGGGCGGCCGACTGCAAATCGACTTTGCAGATCCAGCAGCCAATGGGGGCACACTCGGCCAGCGTTTGCGCCAACAATTTGGTTACCGTCAAATGACCACCAGCCTGCTTGACGAACGTCGTTTCTGGTTTTATATGCAGCTTGATGATGGCCAACGGCAAGAAACCATCCCGTTACCTGAGGACCTCAGCGCAACAGCACTGAAACGCAGCATCAAGGCGGCAATCAAACGCTATGCACGCGGTTTTCTGAAGACAGTCGCCATCGTCGGGCCTGAACCTGAAGCAACAATGGCACGCTTTACGCCTGGGGCTGCGCGTCAATTACGCTTCGATCAGTTGCGCCAACGCTTGGCGCAGGATTACACCCTGGTCGACACAGACCTGAAGAGTGGCTATGTCCCTCCAGAAACTGACCTGCTGTTAATTTTGGCACCGGGAAGTCTCGATAAAAAGCAACTCTTTGCCCTTGATCAGTTCCTGATGCAGGGCGGCACAGTCATCATCTCGACATCACCCTATAAAATTGAGTTAAGTGGCCGCTTAGCCGCACAACCGCAAACAACGGGCTTAGATGAATGGTTGGCGGAACAGGGTTTGGCGATAGCAAACCGCCTTGTCCTCGACCCCAAAAATACCGCCTTTCCCGTGCCAATCGAGCGCAATATTGGTGGTTATATCATCCAGGAAGCACAACTCGTCAACTACCCCTTTTTCATCGATATTCGTAACGATGCCATGAATCAGGATGTACAACTGCTCAAGGGTATCGAGCAATTGACCATCAGCTGGGCTTCGCCACTCATGATCACAGAAAAAAACCCCGTAGGCCGTCAAATCCATCGGCTGTTGCAGAGCTCAGCGCAATCATGGACAACAGAGCGTGCCGAATTGCAACCCGATTTCGAGCGTTATGGTCCACTCGGCTTTCCTGTCAGCGACAAACGCGGCAAACAGCTGCTTGCCCTGATGGCTGAAGGCCGCTTCAATTCATTTTTCCGCCAGCGCCCCTCGCCAATACAAGCGCATGAGCAGTCAAAAGACACTCAGAATATCCAGCGTTTAATAGAACACTCGCCCGAATCCGCGCGCCTCCTCCTCATTGGCTCTAACAGTTTTGCCAGTGACCAAACGCTTGATCTCGTTTCCAGTTCGCTGGGCAGCCGCTATCTGTTTCCCGTTGAATTCCTTCAGAATGCCATTGACTGGTCGCTGCAGGATCGCGGCCTGCTGGCACTGCGCGGAGGTCGGGCACAATTTTCGCGCATACTTCCTCCTCTCGAACGCAGTACGCAGCAATTCTGGGAATACCTGAATTATGCCATGTCACTATTTGGCCTGCTGATTGTCTGGCTGCTCCGTATAGTCATCAAACGACGCAGTCGACAACGTCTTGCGACCATCATCGAAACACCAACAGGGCATCAATTGGCGGCAAGAGAGGAGATATCATGAAAACGCGTATCCTCGTCCTGGCTGTCCTCTTTCTTGCCCAGCTGATTTTGACCGCCCTGCTCTTCCATAATGACCATGATGACCAGGCTACTCTCATCAACAAGCCTCTGTTAGCCAATATCGACATCAATAACATCGATGAATTGTTGCTCGAAGATGACAGCGGCAAGCAGCTCAGACTGAGACGAAGCAATGATCACTGGCAACTGCCCGCATTCGATAATCTGGCCGCTGATGGAGACCGTATCAAGGGTTTATTAGAGAATCTAAAAACCCTGCCACGTGGCTGGCCTGTCGCTAACAGTGAAGAAGCGGCAAAACGGTTTTATCTGCAGGAAAAACGATTTAAGCGACGGTTGACACTCAAGTCAAAAGGCCAGAGGCTTGCCCGCCTGTATCTCGGCACAGCACCGGCTTTCCGCACCGTCCATGCCCGCCTTGAAGGTGAAACGAGCATCCTGGCAATCACTCTCAATACCTCTGCTGCCAGCACCCATGTCGATGACTGGCTCGATCATGCATTACTGCAAATGGACCAACAGCAGATAAGTACTCTCGAACTGCCGGGCCTGCGTTTACAACAAGGCAAAAAAGGTCTGCAACTGAGCGACCTCAAGGATAGCGAGATCATGAAGGGCGATGCATTGAGCCAATTACTGGCAACCATTAGCCAGTTGCGTATTCTCGGTCTTGCACTTGGACAACACCAAGACCAGGAAGCTGTCCTGACCATCACCGTTAGCGAACAGAACGGCCACAAACGCCGCTATCGTTTTTTTCCACTCAAGAAGGATATCGATTATCGCCTTGAGACCAGTGACCAGACATATTCCTTCCGTGTCAGCGCTGCTGTCATCGATACCTTGCAGACATTTAAGCGCTCACGCCTGGTCGGGAAAAAACCTCTCAACAACCCTGTTTCGCCACCCTAGAGCAAGCGATCTCCAGCAACATTCCGTTATTGATTTTGCCCGTATGGGGCGATGCAAGATAGAATGGTTCATCTTTCGCAGAGTATGCCAGGAACACACTATGAACCATCAAGAGCAACCGGACATTACCGCCGTCAGAGACTACCTGCTGGCCATCCAGGAACGCATATGTCTGTCCCTTGAGGGCGAAGAAACATCAGTGGACGGCTTTATCGTCGATCGTTGGCAACGTAGCGGCGAAGGCCTCAAGGGAGACGGGCTGACGCGGGTACTGGCCGATGGCGAGATTTTCGAACAGGCAGGAGTCAATTTTTCTCATGTCCGCGGTGCCGGCTTACCACCTGCAGCAACAGCACAACGACCGGAACTGGCCGGGCGCAGCTTTGAAGCGCTCGGCGTCTCACTGGTGATTCATCCACGCAATCCTTACGTGCCGACATCACATGCCAATATTCGCTTTTTCATTGCTGAAAAAGAAGGCTGCGACCCTGTCTGGTGGTTTGGTGGTGGCTTTGATATGACCCCCTATTACGGCTTTGAAGAGGATGCAGTGCATTGGCATAGAACTGCAAAAAAAGCCTGTGAGCACTTTTCCGAGGGCAGCTATCAGCGCTATAAAAAATGGTGTGATGACTATTTTTTCCTGCCTCACCGGCAGGAACAGCGCGGTATCGGAGGGCTCTTCTTTGATGATCTCAACAAGCCAGGGTTCAACGAATGTTTTACCTTCTTGCGCAGTGTCGGCGATCATTATATCGCTGCCTATCAACCCATCGTCAAGCGCCGTAAAGAAACCCCTTATGGCGAACGTGAACGCGACTTCCAACTTTACCGCCGCGGCCGCTATGTCGAATTCAATCTGGTCTATGACCGTGGCACTCACTTTGGCCTGCAGTCCGGCGGCCGTACCGAATCGATCCTGATGTCACTGCCACCTCTGGTCAAATGGCGCTACGACTGGCAACCCGAGCCAGGCAGTCCGGAGGCAAGCCTGTACAGTGATTTCATCCGTCCGCGCGAGTGGCTGGAAGAGAGCACTGCTTAAGCAGTACGCTGAATCGAAAAAAAAGACAGCTATTGAGCACCCGCTGCCGCGCCCCCCTGCATCGACAGACGCAACATCGCTCTGAAGCCAGGATAACGGTTCATTCCGGTATCAGAATGCCATGCTCTTCAAAGAGTGTCCGCAAAGGCTGCAAAGCTGTCTCATAATGGCGCCAACGTGCAATTGAGCGCTGGTAAATAGGCTCCCTTACCTGCGCATCACTGGCCGTCGCCACGGCCCGCTCACTGCGGTGAAAATCGAGGCAGCGGTCATCCCAGGGAAGCCTGCATAGTGTCAGCAAGCGGCGAATTTGTCCTTCCGGGTCATCGACCAGTGCCTGATAATCAAACCCATGGATGCGTTCGGGGAATTGTTGCTGCCAAAAGGTCATCAAACGTTCGTAGGCAAGATAATAATGCCCGAGATCGAGTAGATCCTGGCTATAGGCATGGTCGCCAACAAAGCGCTGCTGAAAGCAGGACAAGCAGACATCCAACGGGTGTCGGCGCGTATGCAGAATAACGGCATCCGGAAAAAGAGGAGCAATAAGACCGAGCAAGCGAAAGTTATGCGGCATTTTATCGCTCATGACCGCTTTCCCGCCCCCCTGATGCCGGGCCGCCTGACGCTGCATATGCTCACGATAGCATTGCCGTATGGCGGTCATCGATGCGGCCGACAATGAGGTAATCAGTTCAGGTCTGTCAAAGAAAGTAGCGCCGGCTTCGAGGCCGGACAAGTGCATTATTTCCTCAACACTGGTCTGCAAAAAAGCGGTTTCTCCGGCACCGTAGACATCACTGTGGCTAGCTAAAATCTGCTCCAGCAAAGAACTGCCCGAACGCGGCATACCGACAATAAAAACAAACCTCGGCTGCTTCGTCTCTTCTTCCTGCGGCAACGCAGGTAACGGCTTGGCGAAAGCCCTTTGCAAGACACCAAAATCGGCTACTGTCGTTGATACACCCCGTTGCTGCCGCTGCAAATGGTTGGCCAGAGAAAAACACACATGAGCACGGGCATAATCGGCGACATCATCATAGGCTTTACCGAGTGCAAAGTTCAGCCTTTCCCGCGCAGCGATATCGATATCACATCGCTGCAGCTGTTGTTCAATGTTAACAATATCCTCATCGCCAGGCTGATGGCGAACAATATTTGCCAGGGCATGGCGTGCTTCGGCCAGTCCTGGCGCAAGGGCCAGGGCACGACGCAGGTGTTTTTCCGCCTCGGCCAATGACGCGACAGCCTTCAAGGCGTGAGCAAGTTGCAAATGCCCCTGGGCATCATCAGGGACCGCCCTCACAAGACTGCGGAAATGTTCAATAGCCTCTGAAAAACGGCCTTGCTGAGCCAGCAAGGTGGCTAGATTTCGGCGCAAATCAATCTCATCAGGGTGCTTTTTCAAGGCTTCCTGGAGACATATAATTGCCTGCTGATCATCACCAAGGGAGCGATAGGTTGCGGCCAGATTGAGATAACCCGGAAGGATACCGGGCTGTAGCCGGACAACCTCAAGCAATGCCGGTAGCGCTGCTTCAGGGCGGTCACTTTTGAGCAGGATAGTGCCCTTATTAAAATGATAAACCGCCTTCTCGGGACATAACGAAATCGCTCTTTCAATGGCCTCCATGCCATCCTCAAAACGGTCATCGCTGACAGTCAGCAAATGGCCCAACAGGTGCCAGGCATCGGCACAGCCAGGCCATTGTTGCAATAACGCTTGATAAGCCAGTTCGGCTTCCAGCAGGCGCCCTTGCTGATGTTTTTTCAAGGCCTCCTGAAGACTGTTTTGCCAGGGCCCCGTCATCAAGCAGAGGCAATCTTTGGCGTCAGCAGGGCAACACCAAAGACATTTTCAAAATGAACCGCCTGCTTCGCTACTGCCCAGGCCTCAAGCATGCAAGCACCCTGGCCATCGAATACCAAATGGCGACCATTGCCATCTTTGGTCATTGAAATTTTTACCTGCGAGACCTGTTCCTTGCGCTCTTTATTCAGCGCCATCGCCAGTCGCAGCAAAACCGTTAAGCGATACAGCATATGCTGCTGTTTCGCCGCCAGTTCACTGCAGGGAAAATGCGCTTCATCCGGAAAGCGCTTACGCTGATAGCGCAACAGAGCGGCGATCAATAGCTGCTCACGCTTTGTCAAACCGAGCATCGGCACCGATGAGGCAATATAGTACGCATGACGGTGATGGGCAGATGTGCCTATCGATAGGCCAATCTCGTGAATCAGACATGCGACACGTAATAGTAGCTGCGGCCTTTCGCCCAAACCATGCAAATCGACTGTCTGTAAAAATAGAGAATCAGCGAGCCGGGCCACTTGCCCGGCATGATCACTATCGGCATGAAAACGCTTGGCCAAAGCCTGCGCCCAAGCAACGGCTTGATGAGCCGGCAGAGCCTCTCCAACACCGTTTTTCGCATGTAATGCAAGTAAAATACCTTCAGCCAGACCCGCGCCCGGAATACGCAAATCGACATCGCTGACCAGGCTGCATACGCGACGTAAAACATGGGTCGCCGGAATAATGACATCGGCGCGATCCGGACGCAGCCGCAGCTGTTCTATCCGCTCACAGTAATTCAGTTTTTGCAGGCGCTTACTCAGGCGGGAAAGATCACGAAAAGTCAGGCGATCAGCCCGGTCATTGGCCAGTATCTGGACACCGAGACTGCCCAGGCATTCGATATTACCGCCACTACCAACACAGAGATCAATCTTCCAGCCAGCGATAGCTTGCCCAACACGGTCAAGCATGGCATCAATATACTCATCAAGCAGCCGCAGATCCGCTCCTTCACCATGATCGTTGCGAAAAAGTTCTAGCAAGCGCACCGTACCCATGGCAAAACTCTCGACAGCGATGATATCACCGTGATGGCAGAGACTGACTTCGACACTGCCCCCACCGATATCGATCAACATCGCCGTCTGCTGATCAATGCCAGGCAAGCGGTGGCGAATCGCCAAATGAATTAACTGTGCCTCTTCTTCAGCTGAAATCCGCTCGATCTCGATGCCCGTCTGTTGCCTGACCTGTTCAATCAGGACGTCACTATTTTTAGCGTCACGCAAGGCGCTGGTCGCAGCAGCCCGAACTGGACCAACAGGATGGGCATCGATAATTTCACGGAAACGGCCAAATGCGGTAACCACTCTGGTTATGGTTTCATCCGTCAGGTAGCCGCTGGTAAAAGCATCATGTCCAAGGCGCACAGCCTCACGATGCTGTTGCAATATCTCCAGCTGGCGATCAGCTGTCAGACCGCCAATACGCAGGCGCAAGGCATTGGAGCCAATATCAATCGCCGCGGCCAACGGCATCAGACTACTGGCGACAGCATCAATCGTCGTCTTCACCCTCAAGCAGCTCCAGAATACGACCAGGATCGGTATGACGAACCTCATGACCACGCGCGACATAAATGACCATTTCGGCAACATTGGTGACATGATCACCAATCCGCTCGATCACCTTGGCAATATTCGCTACGGCCATACAATGACTGATCAGCGAAGGGTTCTCCGCCATATAGGTCAACATAATGCGTTGATTGGCAGCATGAATTTCATCGATGGTGCGATCGCGCTCGATCACTGCCTGGGCCTTGACCGGGTCACGCTCACGATAGGCATTGCGCGCCGCCTTTAATTGTTCAATAACCAACTCTTTCATGAGTGGTAATTGAAAGTCTTCCTGGGGTACCTGACCGCCCAGTTGCTTGACGTTTTGGGCAATACTTGCGGCCAAATCACCCATCCGCTCAAGGTCTGTAACAATCTTGAGGGCAGCGAAGACAAAACGCAGATCTGAAGCTACCGGTTGATGAATAACAATCAGTTGTCGCGCCATTTCATCCACTTCGACTTCCAGGGCATTGACGGCCTTGTCCTGCTCAATCGTTGATTCAGCCAAGGCGATGTCACCACTAAAAAGGGCTTCCATTGCCTGCTTGATGTTCTTGCGCACAAGCTTGAACATCCTCTCCATATGCGTATTGAGATCTTCGAGATCTTTATCGAAGCGATGCAGAATATGGTCGGTCATCAGTCCTCCAGTCTAGTCTTCTTCAGCAATGACCCGGTCGGCGCCACCGCCTTCCTCAACAGTAACATTGATCAAACAGCCAGCTAGCCAAAACGGCCTGTAATATAATCTTCAGTCTGCGTCTTGTTCGGGGCAGTAAAGATCGTACTGGTATCGGCATATTCAATCAGATCACCGAGATAGAAAAAAGCCGTGTAGTCAGAAACACGCGCCGCCTGCTGCATATTATGAGTAACGATGACAATCGTAAATTCGTTCTTCAACTCATCAATTAATTCTTCAATCTTTGCTGTCGCAATCGGGTCCAGTGCTGAACAAGGCTCGTCCATCAGGATAACTTCCGGCCTGACGGCAATGGTTCGTGCAATACAGAGGCGTTGTTGCTGACCACCCGAGAGTGCCGTGCCGGGTTGCTGTAACTTGTCTTTGACCTCTTCCCAGAGGCCGGCGCGATGCAGGCAATTCTCGACCAGTTCATCCATCGCCACACCATTGCGCGCAATTCCATGAATACGAGGTGCGTAAGCAATGTTTTCATAAATTGTTTTCGGAAACGGGTTCGGCTTCTGAAAGACCATGCCTACACGTGTCCGCAGCTGGACAACATCGACATCAGGGGCATAAATATCCGTACCATCCAGCATCACGCTGCCTTCAAGGCGACAACCCTGGATGCGATCATTCATACGATTAACGCAACGCAAAAGCGTCGATTTCCCACAGCCAGAGGGGCCAATAAAGGCCGTCACATGACGCTCACGAATCCCCAATGAAACGCCGTGCAGAACCTCATGATCACCATACCAAAGGCGCAGTCCATCAATGCCGATCATCGCATCAGCGGAAGAAACCGGCTCTGCGCTGCTGGCTTCATTCATTACCATCTCCTTTCAAAATGACGCCTCAGACCAATAGCCAGGGCATTCATGCTCAACAGAACGGCTAACAACACCAAAATTCCTGCGGCGGTTCGTTCCGCATAGGCACGCATCGGCTCACCGGCCCAGGTATAAATCTGAGCCGGCAGAACCGTAGCCGCATCAAGAATGCCATCCGGAGAGTCGGGAATATAGGCAATCATACCGACAATAATCAGTGGCGCTGTTTCACCCATGGCTTGTGCCAGGCCAATAATACTGCCAGTCATAATACCCGGCATGGCCAAAGGCAGGACATGATGCCAGATTGACTGCCAGGGAGAAGCGCCAACACCGAGCGCACCCTCGCGAATGGAATCAGGAATAGCTTTCAGGGCCGCCCGGGCACTGATAACAACGACTGGCAGCGTCATCAATGCCAGCGTCAGACCGCCGGCCAATGCCGAGGAACGCGGGACACCGAAAAAATTGATAAAGATAGCCAGACCAAGGAGGCCAAACATAATCGAAGGGATCGCGGCAAGATTATTAATATTCAGTTCTATCAATCGTATAAAACGGTTATCAGGCGCGAACTCCTCAAGGTAGATGGCCGTCATAATCCCTGTCGGCAAGGCAAAGATCATCGTCAAAAAGAGGACATAGAGTGTCCCAACAACGGCAGAACGAATGCCGGCAATCTCCGGCATTTTCGAATCACCACGGGTAAACAGACCGGTATTGAAAGCCAGTTTAATGCGCCCTTCAGATTTCAACTTGTCAACCAGTTTTCGATGACGAAGCTTTAGCTTAGAACTGTGCCCTTTTAAATACTGGTCAACAGCGGAGCTGGCGATGACCCAAAGTTCTTCCCGACTACCCATCTTCTGCGGATGATCTTCAAGATATAACGGCAATGTGCGTAACCAGCCGCGGCTGACCAGGGGTCGCAAGGACTTGTCGATAGCCTTGCGATAGCGTCCCTCAGCAACCACCTCGCTATAGTGGATGTCAGCCTGAACTTCAGCCTGCAACAATGCCGGCCACCCCCGAGTCATCAGGTCAGAAAAGAAAAAGACCAGAAATAACAGGGCAAAGAGAACAGCCGCAAGACAATAGACCTTAAAACGGCCATCGGCACGATAACGGCGTCTAATCGCTGAACTGGTTTTAATATTATTCATATTTCATACGGAAGCGCCTGACAACCGACAGTGAGATCAAATTAAGAATCATTGTCATCACCAACAACACCAAACCGAGGCCAAATGCAGACAAGGTCAAGGGACTGTTAAATGCCTGATCGCCGGTCAAGGCATCAACAATACGGACAGTGACAGTGGTCATTCCTTCCAACGGGTTCCAGGTCAGATTTGGCCGCAGGCCGGCAGCCATAACAACGATCATTGTTTCTCCGATCGCTCTCGAAATTCCCAGCAAAGCGGCAGAAACAATCCCTGGCATGGCTGCCGGCAAGACAATATGACGAATCGTCTCAGCCTTTGTTGTCCCCAGTGCCAGCGAGCTTTCGCGCAAAGCCTGTGGTACCGAATGTAAAACATCATCGGACAAGGAGGAAATAAAGGGAATAATCATCACCCCCATGACGATCCCCGGTGCCAGCGCATTTGTCGCATCGGAGTGTATACCGAGAAAAGCCGCCATTTGCACAACCAACGGGCTTATCGTAATGGCCGCAAAAAAACCGTACACAACGGTCGGAATGCCTGCCAATATTTCCAGCGCCGGCTTCAACCAGCCGCGCAAACGAGGGGAAGCATACTCCGACATAAAGATTGCCGCATAGAGTCCAACCGGCAGGGCTACCATCATCGCGATAGCCGTAATCATCAAGGTTCCGGCAAAGATCGGCACCGAACCAAACTGTGGCTTGGCAACACCTTCGGCGGCACGGCCGGCCCCTTGCAGAAAGGCTGTATCCGGGTGCCACTCCGTCCCGGTCAAGAAATCCCAAAAACCCACCAAGTGGAAAAACTCGATTGCTTCAAAAAGCACTGAAAGAACAATACCCAACGTTGTCAGAATTGACAGTCCTGCTGCCAATAACAACATCCAGCGAATCACTTTTTCGATCAGATTGCGTGCTCGCAGGGCCGGCTGAATCGCCCGTATCGAGAGCACTAGCCCACCGGTACCTACGAGCAGGGACGCAATCAGAATCATTGTTGGCGGGGGCTGGTAAAGGCCGCTCAGGGAAAGCAAGCTGGCAACCACAGCGACGACCAAAGCCGGCAAACTCAGACTCAGGACGGCAAACCAGCCGTATTGACCTGGCCGTGAATGCAAGGCGACCTTGCGCCCCGCTGATTCTGCCTGCCGGGTCCCCAAAAAATGGGCCCCCCAAGCCAGCGGCAGCAAGCCAGCAATAAATACAAATATAATATCAGCCGTCGTCATGCATCGACCATTCCACTTACGCGGAGTTCCTCCCCAGGATCACTGCGTGCAAAGAAAAAAAAAGACTGACCGGGCTTAAAACCCGGCCAGTCTATCATGAAGTGCCGCTACGAAAAGTAGTGACAAAACATCTTACTTGTGCTTCAGATCACTCATTGTCAGTTCAACACGCTGCAAAACACGTTGGCGCATCTGTTGACGGGTTTTCCCCGGCAGGGCAACCAGGCCAATCTCGGTCAGGTTACCATCAGGCCCGATCATATCATCACTCATAAACATCGAGACATAACGATCCATACCCTTGACCTTGTCTTCATGAGATTTTTTGATATAGAAGTAGAGAGAACGTGACAAGGGATAATCCCCCGAAGAAATCGTCTCTGGCTCCGGAGCAACACCATCAACGGTCAAACCGAGCAGAGAATCGCTATTTTCTTCCAGATAGCTGTAACCAAAGATCCCCAGCGCCGCACGATCCTTCATCAGCTTCTGTACGATCAGGTTGTCATTCTCCCCTGAAGGAACATAAGGGCCATCCTGACGAATCTTATGATACTTCTTCGTTACCTTTTTGTAGACCGCCATTTTTTTTGTCAGGTGCTTCATAACCAGGTCTTCAAAGGCATCGCGCGTACCCGAAGAAGCCGGTGGGCCATAAAAAAGGATCTTTCGATGCGGCAGACTGTTATCAATCTCATTCCAATAATGATAAGGGTTGCTAATCAAGGCATCACCCCTCGCATTCGGCACCTCAGCCGCCACGGCAAGCAATATAGTCTTGCGTGTCAACTTCATCGGCTTGCCTTGCGCGCTCTGGGCTATGGCAATGCCGTCATAACCGATAACAGCCTCGGTAATGCCATGGACACCATTTTTCTCGCAAAGCTTGAATTCCTTGCTCTTCATCCGCCGTGAGGCATTGGTAATATCAGGCGTATCCATACCATTGCCGGCACAGAACAGTTTCATACCGCCCCCCGACCCTGTCGATTCAATAACAGGTGTCTTCAGGCGCGTCGTCGAACCCAGCTCTTCAGCCACATAGCTGGAAAAGGGATAAACCGTCGATGAACCGACGATACGGATTTGATCTCGCGCCTGAACCTGCAACGAAGCCAGTAAAGCCCCGCTGATGGCCGCTGCAGCGACTGTCTTCTTGAACATACTCGTTATCTCCTCATGAATGAAGCAAATAAAACGAAACCAAAAGAATTTAAGTTGTCTCGCCAACAGATAGCCAATATTGCAGCAGCCTGTCAACGATGGCGTGAGTCTAGCGAGCAAATGTGACAGCCGTATGACAAAAACAGATAAAT
>JALWQD010000209.1:18155-19263 GCA_026994735.1 Gammaproteobacteria bacterium
ATATCATCACAGCCTGTTGCTTTGTCACATCATTGTCATAAATCCATGCTAGCATTCCGTTCTGCTATTCAACCACCCGAAAAATCAAAGTAAGGAGTCTTGCACTGTGAAGAAAAAAATAATTGTGACCGCCGTTGCTGCAGCTATGGGCACGCTGACCGTCAGCAGCAGCCAGGCTGGCGTCAAGTTTCAGGACGGTGACAAATACGTCAAGCTGGGTGGCCGTATCCAGCTGCAATACCATAGCATTGACAAGGATGCTGGAGACACCAGCGACAGCGTCTCCTTCCGCCGCCTGCGTCCGTATATCGAAGGCAGCACGCACAAGGACTGGAAAGGGAAGTTTCAGTGGGATATGGGCGTGGCATCGGACACCAACGAATTCGCCATCAACGACGCTTATATGCAGTACAAGGGCTACAAAAACGTCAAGATCACCATTGGTAACGCCTACACCCAGTTCTCACGCGAGGATATGAATTCATCGAAATACCTCAACAGCGTCGAGCGCACCTTCGTCGGCGACCACAATTATGGCAGCCCCGAACGCGGTGCCGGTCTGCATGTCAGCGGCCACAATGACAGCAAAATGCTTGTCTGGGGTGTCGATCTGGCTGCCCATGACATTGACCCGGATGCCAACAAGCTTGATTTCGATACACCTGTCAACAAAAATACCGATTTTAACCAGGGCTGGCTGGTCAACGGGCGCGTCGACTACTACCCGATGGGACACTTCAAGATGTCCCAGGGTGACTTCAGCGGTCAACAGCGGCTCGCCGTTGGCCTGGCCGCCTTTACCTGGAACAATGATGGTGACAACCATGCCAACCTTGCTGCTGCCAGTATCGACAGCGTTACCGGCATTGAGCTTAGTGGTGCCTATCGTGGCAACGGTTTCTCTGTCGATGCCGAGTACAACACCTTCAGTGCTGACAATGTCGACAGCACCTTCACCGGCGGCTTGTACAAAAACGGTAGTACGACCCTCGATACCTACGCCATCAAGGCCGGCTACATGATCCTGCCCGCCAAATTTGAGGTCATTGCTGACTATCAGGGACTGGATGCCGACAACTATGCCGATACCTGGACACGCAGCGAGGTC
>JALWQD010000210.1 GCA_026994735.1 Gammaproteobacteria bacterium
GCAGCCGTTGGCGTATCCCTCCTTCTATTTCCACCTGATCCGCCTTCAGCTCCTGGAGTACTGTCTGCAGGCGCGCAGCACGCTGTTCCTGCTCTTCCATCCGTTCTTGCAGACGCTGCTGCAGTGTTGCGGCCACATACCTTTACCGCCCTATATCGAGCGTCAGGATGAGCTTGCCGATAGTGAGCGCTATCAGACGGTTTATGCGCGTCAGCAAGGCGCAGTGGCAGCACCCACGGCTGGCTTGCATTTTGATGAGCCGTTGTTAGCTGATTTGCGCCAGCAGGGGGTTGAAATGGCCTTTGTGACGCTCCATGTCGGCGCCGGTACGTTTCAGTCTGTGCGCGTTGATGACTTGTCAGAGCATGCTATGCATAGCGAATATTTGACCGTGTCTGATACCGTTTGCAGGCAAGTGGAGGAGACCCGCCGTCACGGTGGCCGTGTCATTGCCGTGGGGACGACATCAGTGCGCTGCCTGGAGAGCGCTGCTGCCGAAGGCCGCATACGCCCCTATGACGGTGAAACCCGTCTTTTCATTCTCCCTGGCTATCGCTTCCGTTGTGTCGATGCGATGATTACTAATTTTCACATGCCCGAATCGACGCTGTTGATGTTGGTTTGCGCCTTTGCCGGAAGGGAGAGAACGCTTGCAGCCTATCGCTATGCTGTTGAACAGGGCTATCGATTTTTTAGTTATGGTGATGCGATGTTGATTCCGAGAACGGCAGCAATGGCCGTGCCTGAACAATGAAGTTTGTGCTCAAAGCCACTGATGGCCACGCCCGGAGTGGGCAGATGCAGTTTTCACGCGGTGTGGTAAAAACACCGGCCTTCATGCCGGTAGGTACCTACGGTGCGGTAAAAGGAGTGTCGCCGGATGAGCTGCGCCAAAGCGGTGCAGAAATCATCCTCTCAAATACCTTTCATTTAATGCTGCGACCAGGTCTTGAAATTATCCAGGCTCATGGTGGGCTGCATGAATTTATGGCCTGGGATGGCCCTATTCTGACTGACTCGGGTGGCTTTCAGGTGTTTAGTCTTGGTGAATTGCGCAAGATCACAGAAGAAGGTGTGCGTTTCCGTTCGCCGATCAATGGTGACCCCGTCTTCCTGGGGCCTGAAGAGTCGATCGCCGTACAAAAAGGGCTTGGTGTTGATATTGCTATGGCCTTTGATGAATGTACGCCCTATCCGGTCAGTCATGAAGAGGCGCGTTTGTCGATGGAGCTGTCACTGCGCTGGGCTCTGCGCAGCCGTCAGGCGATGGCCGATGAGGGTACCTTGTTCGGCATTATTCAGGGCGGTATGTTCGAGGATTTGCGCCAACGTTCGCTGGCAGGGCTGCTGGAAATCGATTTTCCCGGCTATGCTATCGGCGGTCTTTCTGTCGGTGAGCCAAAGGCAGATATGATGCGCATACTCGATTATCTTGCCCCAATGATGCCGGCAGACAAGCCGCGTTACCTCATGGGCGTCGGCAAGCCGGAGGATATTGTTGAGGCGGTTTGTCGAGGGGTTGATATGTTTGATTGTGTCATGCCGACACGCAACGCACGCAACGGACATTTATTTGTCAGTCATGGCATCGTGCGCATACGTAACAGCCGCTATCGTGCCGACCCCCGGCCTCTCGATGACGCATGTGGCTGCTATACCTGCCGTCATTTCAGCCGTGCTTACCTGCGTCATCTGGCGGTAAATCGTGAAATGCTGGGCGCACGTTTGAACACGATTCACAATCTTTATTATTACCAAACCTTGATGGCCGGGCTGCAGCAAGCGATAGTTGCCGGCGGTCTGCAGGGTTTTGTCGATGATTTTTATCAAAAACAGGCGCGCGGGGATGACGCTGTGGCATAATACGCCGCTTTGATGATGGACGGCAGCGCCACAAATTGCTATTGGCTATACGCGCTGCCGATCATTTTTCTGATGTAAATGACTGTGTGGGAGTATATCTGATGAGTTTTTTTATTGAAGATGCTTGGGCTGAAGGGGCTGCAATTCCAGGTGCTGCGGGTGAAGGATTGGCCGGAATGATTCCTTTGGTTCTGATTTTTATCATCTTCTACTTTCTCATCCTGAGGCCGCAGATTAAGCGTGCCAAGGAACACAAGCAGATGGTGACCGCTCTGGCCAAGGGCGATGAGGTAGCTACCAATGGCGGCCTGATGGGCCGCGTCACCGATGTCGCCGATGACTCGGTGGGTGTCGAGATCGCTGAAGGCGTCGAGGTACGTATGCAAAAATCAGCCGTTTCTTCGATGTTGCCGAAAGGAACGCTGAAGAAGAAAAAGTAGCTATTAAGGCCAGTCTGGCCGCTATCAACGTATAGAAGCGAATCATGAATCAATATCCTGTCTGGAAGTATTTGCTGATCCTCCTCATCATCCTGGTGGGGATAACTTATGCCTTGCCCAATCTCTACGGCAATGTGCCGGCACTGCAGATATCGGCGGTGCGGGGAGCCGTGCTCGATGAGTCGGTCCGCGGCCGTGTTGAAACGGCTTTGGCAGAGATTGATGTCAGGGCTAAAAATATTGAGTTGCAGCAACGCCATCTGGTGTTGCGTTTTAATGACACCGATGCCCAGCTAAAGGCCCAAGATCGTATTCGCGATATACTGGGTGTTGATTATGTCATTGCAATGAACCTCCTTTCCGCTGCACCGGAGTGGTTTGCCAAGTTAAATGCGAGACCGATGTTTCTTGGTCTTGATCTTCGTGGCGGCGTGCATTTTCTGATGCAGGTGGATATGGTTGCCGCCGTGCGCCAGGCTGAAGAACGCTATGTCAGTGATCTTGGCAGTTTGCTCCGTAAGGAAAAAATTCGTTATCAGTCACTCGGACGTCGTTCTGATGGTGGCCTGGAAATACGCTTTCGCAAGAGCAGTGACCTTGACAAGGGGCGCCAGTTGATTGCCCGTGAGTATCCGCGCCTGGAATTTCTTGATAGTGGCAATGAACTCTATCTGGCTGCGCGCATGCAGGATGACGAGATTCGCGAAGTTGAGCGCTTGGCCTTGCAGCAGAATGTGACGACCTTGCGCAACCGTGTCAATGAACTGGGTGTTGCCGAGCCGGTTATCCAGCAGCAGGGCCGTGATCGTATTGTCGTGCAGTTGCCAGGCGTGCAGGATCCGGTGCGGGCGAAGGAAATCCTTGGTGCAACGGCGACACTGGAATTTCGTATGGTTGAAGGCTCGGGAAATGCCCAGGATGCGATTGCCGGTAGGGTGCCGCCGGGGGCACGTCTCTATCATGAACGCGATGGTACGCCGGTCTTGCTGAAGAAACGGATCATCGTTACTGGTGACCAGATTATTGATGCCTCATCCGGGATAGAACAACAGAGTGGCTCGTCAGCTGTTTTTATTACCCTTGATAGCAAGGGCGCGCGCAAGATGCTACAGATCACACGGGAGAACATCGGCAAGCCGATGGCTGTCGTTTTTATCGAGAACCGCCCTGAATCCAAGATGGTTGATGGTCAACGGGTCAAGACCACGCGCACGGTTCAGGAAGTTATCAATGTGGCGACAATTCGTGATGAGTTCAGCAAGCGTTTCCAGATATCCGGTCTTGACAGCAGTGAGGAGGCCCATAACCTCGCCCTCTTGCTGCGAGCAGGAGCCCTGGCGGCACCGATGGAAATCGTTGAAGAGCGCACTGTCGGGCCTAGCCTAGGGCAGGATAATATTGACAGGGGCTTTCAGTCAGTCGTCATTGGTTTCATTGTCGTGCTGATTTTTATGGCGGCCTGGTATCGGGTTTTTGGTTTGATTGCCAATCTGGCGCTGGCCATGAATCTGGTCTTGATTGTTGCCGTGTTGTCGCTATTACAGGCGACACTGACGCTGCCCGGTATTGCCGGTATCGTGTTGACAGTGGGCATGGCGGTGGATGCCAATGTTTTGATCTTTGAACGTATTCGCGAAGAGTTACGTAATGGTAACAGTCCGCAGGCCAGTATCAGTGCTGGCTACAGCAAGGCACTGTCGACGATTTCCGATGCCAATATTACAACATTGCTGGCGGCGGTCGTTCTCTATGGTTTTGGCACAGGGCCGATCAAGGGCTTTGCTATTACCTTGTCGATCGGTATTCTGACATCAATGTTTACAGCGATTATGGGAACGCGGGCGATTGTTAATTTGATCTATGGTGGCCGCAAGCTTGAGCGTTTGGCTATCTAGCAGCCTTGCTATGTCGGGCAGTGCCCAGTGTTTTTGAATCAGACTTAACAGGCGCATGCCTGAATTGAGGTAAAGATGCGATTTTTTGCAAAGACAACCCACTTCGACTTTCTCGGTAAGCGGCGACTGGCGATGTTTTTTTCACTCGTCTTGCTGCTGCTTGCAATTGCTTCGATTGCTACACGTGGTTTGAATCTTGGGCTCGACTTCACCGGCGGGACGCTGGTGGAGGTGTCCTATGAAGACAGTGTTGACCTCAATGCTGTCCGTGGGCAACTGGCGGCCGTTGGCTTTGACAGCCCTCTGGTTCAGCATTTTGGCTCCTCGCGTGACATCCTTATTCGCCTGGCTCCTGCAGCGGGATTAAACAGCTCGCAGATCAGTTCGAAGGTCATCGATGCCTTGCATTCAGAGACCCAGAGCAAGGTGGATTTACGCCGTGTCGAGTTTGTCGGTCCTCAGGTGGGTGATGAATTGACTGAAGATGGTGGCCTGGCTGTTCTGTATGCCCTGATTGGTATCCTGGTCTATGTCACGCTGCGCTTTGAAAAGCGCTTTTCGATCGGGGCAGTGGCGGCACTGATTCACGATGTCATTATTACTGTTGGTGTGTTTTCGCTCTTGCAATTACCGTTTGATCTAACTGTTTTGGCGGCTATCTTGGCTGTTATTGGGTATTCACTCAACGATACTATCGTTGTTTTTGATCGTGTGCGCGAGAATTTTCGCAAGATTCGCAAGGGCGGTTCCGAGGAGATTATGAATATCTCCATTAATGAAACCTTGTCACGCACCCTGATTACCTCATTGACGACTTTGCTGGTACTTTTTTCATTATTTGTTTTTGGTGGTGAAGTAATTCATGGTTTTGCCACGGCACTGATCGTCGGTATTTTCATCGGCACCTATTCATCTATTTATGTTGCCAGTACGGCTGCACTCGCTTTGGGTATTTCTCGCACAGACATGATGCCCGTCGTTGTCGAGAAAGAAGGCGCCGATCAGTCACAGACAGGAGAAGGCCAGTTTCTGCCCTAACGGCAAGCCGTGCCCTGCTGGTCGCAGCAG
>JALWQD010000211.1 GCA_026994735.1 Gammaproteobacteria bacterium
GCACAGATCGACCCAGCAACCGATATCGTCATCATCGGTAATGCCCTCTCACGGGGTAATCCCGCTGTTGAATATGTTCTCAACAGCACCCTTGCCTACACCTCCGGCCCCGAATTCCTGGCTCATCATATCCTTCGGGATCGCTGGGTACTGGCCGTTGCCGGAACGCATGGCAAGACAACCACCAGCAGTATGCTTGCCTGGATACTCGAGGATGCAGGGCTGGATCCCGGTTTTCTCATCGGCGGAGTACCGGGTAACTTTGCTCAATCAGCCCGCCTCGGTTCAAGCCCGTTTTTTATCGTTGAAGCCGATGAATACGACAGTGCATTCTTTGATAAACGTTCAAAATTCATCCATTACCATCCACGGACTACGGTTATCAATAATATTGAATTTGATCATGCAGATATCTTTCCTGATCTCGCGGCGATAAAACAACAATTTCACCATCTGCTACGCACCTTGCCTGCTAATGGCCTGCTCATCACGCCCAAACCGGACGAGCATATAGAAGACGTTTTAAAGAGCGGCTGCTGGACCCCTACTGAACACTTTTGCCAAGCAACAGCAGCAGATAAAGAAACTACCTGGTGGGCAAGTGATTGCAGCCCGGACCTGGGCAGTTTTACCGTCCGGCTCGGGAATCAGACCATTGGCAAAATCTCCTGGCCCTTGCAAGGCCGGCACAATGTCAGCAATGCTCTCGCTGCCATTGCCGCTGCTCGTCATGCCGGTGTTCCAGCGGCCATTGCCTGTGAGTCACTGAGCCGCTTTGCTGGCGTCAAACGACGTATGGAAAAAATCGCCACCATTGGCAATCTAACCATTTATGATGATTTCGCTCATCATCCTACAGCCATCGCGACAACCCTTGATGGCTTGCGCAAACATGTTGGCAAGGCATCGATTACAACCATTCTGGAACTTCGCTCAAACACCATGAAGGCAGGCATACACAGAAAAACCCTGCCACCTTCATTAGCGAACAGCAATCAGGTTATCCTCTATGAACCGGATAGCCTCGGCTGGAAACTGGATAACCTGGCTGCTGAAATACCAACCAGCAGCCAAATTTGTAAAAGTATCGACGACATTATCAACACCGTCCTTCAGCTGTCGCGAGGGGAAAATGAAAACATTGTCATCATGAGTAATGGTGATTTTGACGGGCTGCGACAAAAACTCCTTGAGGCATTGAATCAATATGGCCAATGAACAACTGACACTGGCACTGACAGGAGCATCAGGAATGCCTTATGGACTCCGCCTGCTTGGCTGTCTGCTCCAACAACAACGCCCCGTCGACCTGCTGATATCAACGGCTGCCCGTGTCGTCCTGCAAATGGAAACAACACTGAAAATTCCTGGCCAGAATGAGGCTGCCGTCAATTACCTGGTCGAACATTTTAACTGTCAACAGGGCCTGCTGCGGATCTTTGGCCCGAATGAATGGTCTGCGCCTATGGCCAGTGGCTCTGCCGTTCCCCAGGCGATGATCGTTTGCCCCTGTACTAGCGGAACTTTAGCTGCAATCGCCTGTGGAACCAGTGATTCACTACTGGAAAGGGCTGCTGATGTCGTTATCAAGGAAGGCCGTAAGCTCATCCTTGTCCATCGTGAAATGCCACTCTCTGCAATCCATCTCGAACATATGCTCACTCTTGCCCGCCTTGGTGTCACCATCATGCCTGCCTCACCCGGCTTCTATCAGCAACCAGAAAACATCAATGACATGGTTGATTTTGTCGTCGCCCGCATCCTTGACCAGCTGAATATTGGCCATAAGCTGATACCTGCCTGGGGAACAAAGAAGCTCCCCTCTGACAAATAATTTGCCACACGCCTAACCAACAGCACTAACAGAGCGCGTGTCTCTAGCAAAACAACAATCCATAGTAATCAGTGATTAACGATAGTTTCAGAGAACACATCAGCGTCAATGCTCGCTCATGCAGTAAGTAGCCAGAGCGAGCCTTTTTATATCCCTTTGAGCCGACTGTCATCAATGAAAAAACAAGCCTCTGAAACGCAATAGCAGTACAAATCCACACCCAAAAAGGCTACACAAATGAGCAGCCGTTTTATCATTTTTTCAATACAGGGCAGGGAAGGAAGGTTTCAGCCAGTCGGCTTCGGTTCTTCACGAATGATACCGTGATTCTAGTACTTGAATGCGGAATACCTGCACGTACATAGGCGTCCAGTCCCGCCTTAGACTGTATGGCGATACGGGCAATAAAGTATTATCAAACTGCCTGTGAAGTGCAGCCACGGCGGACAACCGCCATCAAGCCAAGACCACTGAGAAACAGTACGACAGCCCCTGGCAGGGGGACAGCACTGACGACAGCAAGTACTTGAGGACTGCGATTAGCGAGGTCAATCTTAGTTCTTCCGAGAAGATTAAGGCCTGTTGAAGACCCTGATTTTTCTCGTAAAATCAGCTGGGAAGTCGCTCCCGGAGCCTTCGCTGCAAGCGTAAATGTGCCCAAACTACCCCTTCCAGTCAGGCCAAGACCCGGGCCTCCAAAGAGAACACCATAGTCGGCAAAAGCAATATTGCGCGTAAACGGATCCAAGCCGCTGTCAGGTCGCACCTTGAGATCCTTGGTACCTGCGACAGCCCCGGGATTGACGCTGAAAGCAATAAAATCAAAAATATTGGCAGGTGCAGCCAGCTGCAACGAAAAACCGACAACAGGGGCTGATATAGCACGAAAATCATAGCGCAAATCAACAGTGACAGAATCTCCAGCAGCCACCGCACCGGGCAATGACGGGCTCAGGGAAAAGACGGCTGCCGGTACTGTAGCGGCATCTGCCCGCCCACTAACGGCCAGCAATCCAGCCAGTAAAGGAATGATGTAGACCGCAGCCTTCAAATAACTCCTGATTATCACACAAACCTCCAAAACGACTAGGATTTCTGCCAACTCACTAAATTCAGTAGCAAACATCCTTCCCGCCGACTATGATTGCTGGCACATATTTGTGTCAGAAATATACACGGATTGCGACCAAGAACCAAGCCAATAAAAACAAACCAGGGGCTAAATGTTAAACTTTGTCATCAAGGTATTTCCACCTTACGGCTAAGTGATCTTTTTTGCTTTTCCTTTCAATAAACAGTCTTGCAGACCGGAGTCCTATGCCCATAGCCGTCATTTTAAGCAGCCTGGTTTTTTTTATCGCCCACAGCCTGCTGGCCAGTCATTTTTGTAAGCGGATAGCCAGTCGCCTTGGTGTCAGTGAACAAAGCTACCGACGGGCCTATGTTGTCTTTGCCCTGCTGACGACCCTGCTTTGGCTAGCTTTTATTCATGGCCTGCCGGATCAGATGCTCTACCACTTCGAAAACCCGACAACATGGCTCCTGCGACTCACACAGCTGGGCGGGTTCATGATCTTTTTCTTCTCCTTGCTGCCTATTGATGGCCTCGCCTTCCTCGGATTGAGAAGCAACCAAGGGCCTCTCGATAACTTTGTCGAAGCGGGTATCTATCGCCATATCCGCCATCCAATGTATAGCGGTATCATGCTCATCATGCTGGCAACACCTGATCAAAGCCTGAATGGGCTGACACTTTATATTCTCATCAGCCTTTATCTCATTCTCGGCTCACGGCTAGAGGAAAACCGCTTACTCCATGAGTGTCCGGCCTACGCCGATTATCGCCACCGAGTACCGGCCTTCATTCCGCGCCTATCAACATTCCATAAAACTCAAAATAATGATTCATGAACTCATAATCAAGCATGAAGCGGGCTTGCGGCTGGGAGTTTTCATCTGCGTATTTGCTGCTGTTGCCGGCAGTGAATATTGGCGGCCAAAACGCCCTCTGCAGATTGCCAAATCAAGGCGTTGGCTAAATAATCTGGCTCTCGTTATCCTCAATAGTCTGGTCCTCAGATTACTGTTTCCCGCTGCCGCTGTCGGCGCCGCCGTGTTTGCCGAACAACATGGCTGGGGGATTTTCAATTACCTCGCCTGGCCCCTGGCCATAGCGCTGCCGCTGACAGTATTGCTTCTGGACCTGATCATCTACCTCCAGCATGTCCTCTTTCATGCCATCCCGGCACTCTGGCGATTACACCGCGTTCATCACACAGACCTCGACTACGACCTCACCACAGGTGCTCGCTTCCACCCCCTGGAAATCATTCTCTCAATGGTGATCAAGATCGGCGTCATCTTTGCCCTCGGGCCACCGGCAACCGCCGTCATACTTTTTGAAGTCGTGCTCAATGCCGCAGCCATGTTCAATCACGGTAATTTGGCACTCCCCCTTCGTTTTGACCGCATTCTGCGCCTGTTTATTGTGACCCCGGATATGCACCGCGTTCACCATTCGGCCATCATCCATGAAACAAACAGCAATTTTGGCTTCAGTGTCCCGTGGTGGGACCGCCTTTTTGGCACCTATTGCGCTCAACCAATAAAAGGTCACCAAAACATGACCCTAGGCATCCATGAACTGCGTAACCCTGAACAGGTTGTTAAATTGACTGGATTGCTGAAACTCCCATTTGCAAGCAGACAACATGATGACTATGCCATCAACCGTCGCCCGGGCAAGGATGATGAACAACAGTGACCCTTCACTACCTGCTATAGTCCCGCTCTGCTGATCTGACCCTGACGAGATAATTGTGACCAATACCGCCTTTTCAACGCTGCCGCTCTCTCCTCCTTTGCTTGAGAATCTTGCCGAACTGGGCTACCAGTCGATGACCGACATTCAACGCCAATCACTGCCAGCTGCACTTGCAGGTAAAGACCTCATTGCCCAGGCACAGACCGGTAGCGGCAAAACAATAGCCTTCAGCCTGCCACTGCTAAACCGGTTGCGTGCTGACGACTTGGCTCCGCAGGCATTGATCCTCTGCCCGACACGCGAACTGGCCAGCCAGGTAACCAATGAAATTCGCAAGCTGGCGCGCCAACTAGGCAATATCAAGGTCGTCACCCTTTGCGGCGGCGAGGCGATAAGACAGCAACTGACAACCCTGCAACACGGTGCTCATATCATTGTTGGCACGCCCGGCCGCATTATCGATCACCTGCACCGCCAATCACTAAAACTCGACAACATAGACAGTCTTGTCATTGACGAAGCCGATCGTATGCTGGAAATGGGTTTCATCGATGATCTACGGAATATTATTGATAAAACCCCGCCACAGCGGCAAACCCTGTTTT
>JALWQD010000212.1 GCA_026994735.1 Gammaproteobacteria bacterium
ATACTATGGAAATCCTCAACAAGATGGTGTTGCTCGTCGATTGTTTTCGTGATCGACTTGATTTCCACCGCCATGCTTCGGGTCGATGTATCCAGATGGATGATCTGCTGATTGAGCAATTCACTGGTTGAACTCTGTTCGCTTGCAGCAGAGGCAATATGTTCGTTCATGTTCTCAATGTTTTCGATGAAAGCGACCAGTTTGACAAGATGGCTGTTGCCATCTGTCAGCCCCTCGCTGCTATGGGTGCTTTGCTCGCATGCCCGTGACATTTCCTTGCTTGCTGCATGAGCACGGGCCTGCAGTTTTTGCGTCATCTGCTCAATGTCTTCGGTCGATTCCTGGGCCCTGACAGCCAATGTCCGGACCTGGTCAGCGACAACAGCGAATCCACGGCCACTTTCGCCTGCACGGGCGGCTTCAATCGCCGCATTGAGGGCGAGTAGATTGGTTTCAGAGGCAATGTCCCGAATGACTTCGAGATAGATGCCGATCTCTTTACAGTCTTTTTCCAGGGCTTCGACAGAAGTGGCTGTCTGGCCGATATTGCTGGTCATGGTCTGGCCGATTTGAATGGCATTGGCGATGATCTGTTGGCAGCTGTGTGCCATATCACGGCCTTGCCGTGTTGTTTCTGCTGTTTCTTCAGCATGACGGGCGACTTCATGGGAGGTGGCCAGCATTTCTTCGGTTGCCGCCGCGATCTGGCCGGTTGTCTCGCCCTGCTTGTCAAGTTGTTGAGCCGATTGCAGCGTGCTGTTGTAACTTGTTGAACAGATACCCGAGAGATTGTTGGCGGCATCTTCGAATCGCCCGAGAACCGTTCTGATCGCTGCATTCTGCATACGTATGGCCGTGCTTATTTGACCGCCGGCATCATTGCGACCACTAAAGATCTGGCACATGACAGGCGTGAGTGATATTTTCTTGGCCTGCTCGCTGGCATGGCGGATAGACTTGCCCAAAAGACTGGCCAGAATGATCGCCGTAACCGTACCGCCAAGAACTCCTGTGGCCAGCGTCTGCAGCGTGAATAGATCTGCCGCAAAAAGTGTTGTCAAGGTCAGCAGCAGAGGCAGTATGGCGATAGCCATAAAGGTAGCTTGAGCGCTCAGATCGGGTATCTTCAGGCGCTGGGTGGCCCGGTTTTGATTGATTGCGCGGTAAATAATATTGGCGCGCTCAATATCCTGTGACCTGGCTTGTACACGCACGGATTGGTAACCGATGATCTTGCCTTCTTTATAAATGGCCGTAACATAGGCTTCAACCCAGTAAAAATCACCATTTTTACAGCGATTTTTGACAATTCCCATCCATGGCTTGCCCTGTTTTATCGTTGTCCAAAGGTCTTCAAAAGCGGCTGGCGGCATATCTGGATGACGGACAATATTGTGGCTTTGACCAAGTAATTCTTCGCGCGAATAGCCAGATATTTCGACAAAGGCATCATTGGCATAGGTCAGTATGCCTTTGCAATCAGTGGTAGAAACCAGCTGGCAATTTTCAGGAAAACGGTGTTCATTGCTGGTGACGGGCTGGTTATTCTTCATTCGCCTCTCCGTGTAGTCTGCCATGACATGGGCACTGCCCTTTCTGTTTCGGCCGAATAGATGATCATCTTTACATTATTTGTAGGGGTATTGGCAGAAGGGCAGCGTATCATTGCGAAATAGCAGCCAGGAGGCGTTAAGGGAGCCGTTTTGAGACGGCAAGATGATTGTTGTAGACTGCGCGGCGACTGTCGAAACAGAATCATGACGTTCTTTCCGCTATTTGAGGCCCCATGCTTAGAATCTATAACTCTCTCCGTCGGCGCAAGGAAGACTTTGTCCCGCTCGATCCTGCCAAGGTCGGTATCTATGTCTGTGGTATGACGGTCTATGATTATTGCCATATTGGTCATGCTCGTGTACTGGTCGCCTTTGATGTTGTCCGTCGTTATTTGCTTGCGCAAGGCTATAACGTGACTTTTGTCCGCAATATTACCGATATTGATGACAAGATCATTGCCAGGGCAGCTGAAAATGGTGAGGCAATCGATACCTTGACAGCACGCTATATCAGCGCGATGCATGAAGATGCCGAGGCACTTGCCGTGTTGCCACCTGACCTGGAACCGCGCGCAACGGATTCAATTGAAATCATTATCGCCATGATTTCAGCTTTGATAGAGAAGGGCTATGCCTACCAGGGGAGTACCGGCGATGTCTATTATCGGGTCCAGGAGTTCGCCGGTTATGGTCGCCTTTCTGGAAAGGATATCAGTGAATTACAGTCGGGTTCTCGTGTGGCCATTGAGGCGGCAAAAGAAGATCCGCTTGATTTTGTACTGTGGAAATTGGCGAAGGAAGGTGAGCCCAGCTGGCCATCTCCCTGGGGTGCGGGTCGACCGGGCTGGCATATTGAATGCTCGGCAATGTCGGTCGATTGCCTGGGTAAAGAGTTCGATATCCATGGTGGTGGTATGGACTTGCAGTTTCCGCATCATGAAAACGAAATTGCCCAGGCCTGTGCTGCTACGGAGGGTAACTTTGCCCATACCTGGATGCATAATGGTTTTGTTCAAATCAATGAAGAAAAAATGTCCAAATCACTGGGTAATTTTTTTACTGTCCGTGAAGTTCTCGCCCATTACGATCCTGAGGTGATTCGTTTTTTCATTATTGCCAGTCATTATCGCAGCCCATTGAATTACTCCGATGCCCAGCTTGATAATGCCCGCGCCGCCCTCGAACGTTTCTATATCGCTTTGCGAGGCTTGCCTGATGTGGCCATCAATGAGGCACAGTCGGCAGACTATCTTGAACGCTTCACGTGTGCCATGGATGATGATTTCAATACACCTGAAGCATTGGAAGTCATGTTTGAGGTTGCGCGCGAGATTAATCGCTTGCGGCAATCGGATGATGAGGCTGGAGCCGCTGCCCTGGCACAGGTACTGAGCGCACGGATGGGGTCTGTTCTCGGGGTTTTACAACGCGATCCCGATCTTTTTCTTAAAGGCAGGCAAGCCCGACAGGCCGATGGGGCGGGATTGTCCGAGATTGAAATAGAAACGCTTATTGCCGAGCGCAATGCCGCCCGTGTAGCCCGTGACTGGGTCGAGGCCGACCGGCTGCGTGATTTGCTGGCGACGAAAGGGATCGTTATTGAGGATGGTGCCGACGGAACAAGCTGGCGCATGTCCTGAAAATAAATAATAAATTCAGCCTGTTGTCATTAGCATTTCAAGGAGTGCCTTTTGTGCATGCAGCCGGTTTTCAGCCTCTTCCCAAACGACACTCTGGGGGCCATCAATAACATCGGCGCTGACTTCTTCATTACGATGTGCCGGCAGACAGTGCATAAACAACGCTTCTTTATCTGCCGCTGCCATAACGGCTTTGTTGACTTGATAATCAGCAAAGGCCTGCTCCCGATGGCGGGCTTCCTCTTCCTGACCCATGCTCGCCCAAACATCAGTAACGACCAGTTGCGCACCTTCAGCAGCAAGACAGGGATCCTGGCTGATCTCTACCCGTGAACCCGCTCGATGAACAATCTCGGGTGCAGGCTCATATCCTTTTGGACAGGCAATGCGAAGATGAAAGTCAAGCTGGATGGCGGCATTAATATAGGAATGGCACATGTTGTTGCCGTCCCCGATCCAGCTAACTGTTTGACCCCGGATGTCGCCACGATGGGAAAAATAGGTTTGCATATCGGCCAGTAGCTGGCAGGGATGATAGAGATCAGAGAGACCATTGATAACCGGGATGGATGCTGCCGCGGCAAAGCGTTGCTGATCTTCATGATGAAAGGTACGCATCATCACCGCATCAACCATACCGGAGAGGACACGGGCAGTGTCTTCTATGGCTTCACCGCGGCCAAGTTGACAATCACGGGGCGAGAGGAAGATTGCCTGGCCGCCAAACTGGATCATGCCGGTTTCGAAGGATACGCGTGTTCGTGTTGATGATTTTTCGAAGATCATGGCAAGCACGCGGTTGCGCAAGGGCTCATAGATCTCACCACGGTGTTGCATGTCCTTGATCTCATGGGCGCGTGTGATCAGAGTGCGTAATTCATCGCTGCTGAGGTCGGTCAATTGAAGAAAGTGGCGAGGCGTATCCATAGTCGTTACCTGAGAAAATACAACTGTGCTGAGGTGGGTTATTGAGGTAATGCCGCGATGCAATTTTGCAATCGCTCGACAATCTGTTCGAGTTGTTGATTATTGATAATCAGGGGGGGTAACAGGCGCACTATGTTGCCCGCCTGAAGACTGACAAGGAGCCCTTGCTGGAGTGCCAGATGCAAGAAATTTTCACAAGGAACAGTGAGTTCGAGGCCAATCATCAGGCCACGTCCACGAATGACGCCGACTTTGCTGTTGTCGGCAAAGGCCGTTTGCAGACTCTCCAGCAAGCACCTGCCCTGATGCCGGGCATGTTCGGCGAGATTTTCCTCGGCCATGACAGCAAGCGTTGTCCTGGCGACATGGCAGGCGAGTGGGTTGCCACCATAGGTGGAACCATGATTGCCCGGCTGAAAGAGCTCGGCTGCCTTCCCCTGCGCAAGGCAGGCACCGATCGGAAAACCATTGCCGAGGGCTTTGGCAACAGTCATGACATCGGGACGCGCGTTGTCTTGCTGCCAGGCAAACCACTGGCCGGTGCGACAGAGGCCGGTCTGGATTTCATCAAGCATCAGTAGCCAGCCACGTTGATCACACAGTTGACGCAGAAGGACAAGGTAATCATCGTCTGGAAGATGAATGCCACCTTCCCCCTGGATGGGCTCAACGAGAACGGCGCTAATATCCTGGCGACTGTCGGCAATCGTCTCGATAGCAGCGATATCGTTGAAAGGGCAGCGCACAAATCCTTGTACCAAGGGCTCAAAACCAGCATGTACCTTGCGGTTGCCTGTTGCCGACAAGGTGGCCAGTGTGCGGCCATGGAAACTGTTTTCGGTGACCACAATGGCCGGTTTTTCTATGCCTTTCTGGTGGCCATGCAGGCGAGCGATTTTGAGCGCCGCTTCAACCGCCTCGGCACCTGAATTACTGAAAAAAGCCCGCTCCATGCCGGCATAGCCGGTCAATGTTTCGGCCAGTGCCTGCTGCGCGGGAATTTGGTAGAGGTTTGACGTATGCATTAACAGTTCGC
>JALWQD010000213.1 GCA_026994735.1 Gammaproteobacteria bacterium
ACCACCAACATGAAGAAATACCAACAAAACCATTAGATTCGAAAAGAATTCATGTACTTCTTCTAAAAATTCTTCCGCAAGATTTGCTCCGTCACCGTGACCATCGGCAATAGCCTCAGCAATAAAACTGCTCTGCCAGCCAGCCAAAGGGCCCTGGCCATCCAGGGCATAGAGCTCCAGCCCTGTCCAGCTGATTGCGACCAGCACCGTCAGCATCGCCATCACCATCCAGCCACCCAGCGGATTGTGGCCAAGAAAACGGCGGGCTGTTCCCTGACGCAAGGACTTCAGATAACGAAGGGTTTCATTTGGGCTGCAGATAAAGTCAGAAAAACGGGCATGCTGACTACCGACAACCCCCCAGATCAATCGAAAACCAAGCAGGGCAACAATGAGATAGCCAAGATAGATATGGATGTCGCCATCGGCCTCCCCCGTCAGATAGGCACTGAGAAAAGAAACAACCAGCGTCCAGTGAAATATTCTGACGCCAAGATCCCAAACCCTGATTTCGCTTTCCTGATCCAAAATTATACTCTCTTGGTGACTAATATCAGCGCGGAGTTTACAGCGCCCATAGCAAATAAAAAACCTACCGCATTCATAAAATTTTAATCAACCCCGTATCATTGTTCTCTTTTAAGTGCTCCGTTCAAGAAGACACGGCATAGACAAGACATGATTATTGGGTCAACCCGTGTAACACGGGTTTGTTCACGGGCAAGCGAAAGGCTAGAATAGTCGTCAAGCTATCAACGATATACTCAGCAAGTCCACAGGCACAAGCCCAATCACGCCCTTGCTACTACCGATTCCTGGAGACAAACATCCGTGAGTAATGCTACCCCAGCCGCACACTGTTATTCTCGCACGCCTGTCGTGAATCGTCTTTGTACTCTGATCATTGCTGTCATATTGTGGCAGCCCCTGACACATGCCGCTCCGCCCGTACCACCGCCTCCTCATATCGCCGCCAAGGCTTATCTGCTGTTTGATTTTGATAGTGGGAAATACCTTGTTCAAAACAAAATAGATGAGCGCATCGAACCTGCCAGTCTGACAAAAATGATGACCGCCTACATCATTTTCAGCGAAATTGAAGCGGGCACTATTCGCCTTGATGAACCCGTTCATATTAGCCGCAAGGCCTGGAAAACAGGTGGGTCGAAGATGTTCGTTCGCGTTGATACCCAGGTTCCCGTTGAACTACTGTTAAAAGGCATGATTATTCAATCGGGTAATGATGCCAGCGTTGCCCTGGCTGAACATGCTGCTGGCAGCGAAGATGCCTTTGCCTCTTTAATGAACCAGTACGCCCAGCGTATGGATATGCGCAATACCCATTTCGTTAACAGCACAGGACTACCTGACCCCGAACACTACACAACAGCGCGGGACCTCGGTATCCTTGCCCGGGCCCTGATCAGAGACTTTCCCGGTCACTATGCCTGGTATTCGACCAAGAAATTCACCTACAACGGTATCGAACAGTTCAACCGCAACAAACTGCTCTGGCGTGATGCCAATGTTGATGGTTTGAAAACCGGTCATACCAATTCTGCCGGTTATTGCCTTGTTGCTTCTGCGAAACGTGAGAACATGCGTCTCGTCTCTGTCCTGCTCGGAGCCAAGAGTGCCAATGGCCGCGCCCGCGAAAGCCAAAAATTGCTCAATTACGGCTTTCGTTTTTTCGAAACACATAAGCTCTATCAGGCAGGCAAAACTCTGACGACGACCCGAATCTGGAAAGGAGAAGAGGATCAACTGCCTCTGGGACTGACTGAAGACCTGATTGTCACGATCCCACGCCGCCAATATGATCATTTGAAGGCGACCATGGACATCACATCACCGATCATCGCGCCGAGCGAAAAAGGCAAGTTATTCGGTAAAGTCACCGTTGAACTGGAAGGCGAAAAAGAAGCTGAACGGCCATTGGTTGCGCTCAAATCTATCGCCCAAGGCAGTCTCAGCAAACGCCTGCTTGACGAAGCCCGCATGATGTTCGAATAATGTCTACGAACTTGGAGACAGCCTACCTCAATGGCCAGTTCCTGCCTCTTAGCGAGGCCAGGATATCCCCACTCGATCGCGGTTTTTTGTTTGCTGATGGTGTCTATGAAGTAATTCCGGTCTATGCCGGCCAGGCCTTTCGCCTCAACGACCACCTTCGCCGTCTCGAACAGAGCTTACAAGGCATTCGCCTGCCCAACCCACTCAGTAGGCAACAATGGCAAGCAATGATTGTCAATCTCATCGAACAAAACGGTGCCGGTGAACAAGCCGTCTACCTGCAAGTCACCCGGGGTTCTGCTGTCCGCAACCATGCCTTTCCAAAGAACTGCCCGGCAACGATCTTTGCCATGAGTAATCAACGTCAGCCCGTTGCTCCCATTGATCTCGCTACTGCCGGTGTCTGCGCCATCACGGCTGAAGATATCCGCTGGCACAACTGTCACCTTAAGACCATCGCCCTGCTGCCTAATATTCTCTTGCGCCAACAAGCCGTTGATGCCGGCTGTTTCGAAGCCATCCTTGTCCGTGATGGCATGGTGACCGAAGGGGCGGCCAGTAATGTCTTTATCGTTGAGAATGAAAGACTACTGACGCCGCCAGCTGACCACCTTGTATTGCCTGGCATCACCCGCGATGTTGTGCTCGAACTGGCCGCCAGTGCTGGCGTTACTCATGGTCAGGAACCCCTCTCTCGCGAACGGCTGCAAACAGCTGATGAAATCTGGCTCACCAGTTCAACACGCGAGCTGGTTCCTGTCATTAGACTGGATGATAAGGATGTCGGTGACGGCCATGCCGGTCCGTTATGGCTGCGGATGCAGACATGCTATCGACATTTTACTGACCGTCTGCGCCAGGGAAAAGGACAACAGCTATGAGCAAAGAAAAAAAGCCCGCTGGATTAACATTTCCCTGTGATTTCCCGATCAAGGCTATCGGTCCCTTCCGTGCAGACCTCGACAGCATTGTCTATGCCCTCGTCAGTCAGCATATGCCCGATATTAGCGAAGCTGCCTTGAGCCGCCGCCCTAGCAGCGGCGGTAAATACCTGGCCATCACGATGACTGTTCGTGCCAGCAGCCAGCAACAGCTGGATGAAGTTTACCGTAGCCTGAGTGCTTGTGAACACTTGACAATGGTGCTCTAGCCGCCTGACAGGCATTTTCAGCAATGACCAAGGAACCGCTCACGATTCGCCGATTGGGAACTGTTGATTACCAGCAAACACTGGTCCGCATGCGCACACTGACCGATCAACGTGATCCAGACAGCGGCGATGAATTCTGGCTCCTCGAACACCGGCCAGTATTTACACTCGGACAAGCGGGCAAGCCGGAACACCTGCTCGTCCCTGGCGATATTCCTGTGGTCAACAGTGACCGAGGTGGTCAGGTCACTTATCATGGTCCCGGTCAAACAATCATTTACCTGCTGGTAGACCTGCGCCGACGCGGCCTCGGTATTCGTGCCTTCGTCGATATTATTGAACAAGCGATCATTGACCTTCTCAACGAAAACGACATTGATGCCTACGCCCGTAGTGATGCCCCTGGCGTCTATGTTCAACAATGCAAGATTGCCGCTCTCGGCCTGCGCGTTCGCCGCGGCTGCAGCTATCACGGTCTCAGTCTTAATATCGATATGGATCTGGAACCGTTCTCGCGCATCAACCCTTGCGGCTATGCCGGACTTGAGGTTACCCAGATGCGTGATTTAGGCGTGACCGCAACGACGGCCGAAGTTAACGCAGCACTTTGCGCCCATCTTGTCCGTCATCTGGGGTACACTAGCCGGTCATTTTGCTAGAAGATCATTATTTGCAGGAGCCCGTGTATGCCACCAATACCGACAAAATCCAGCGCCACAAAACGCCAGCGGGGAGCAGCTAAGGTTGCCCGTATACCGGTCAAAATAGAAGCGACCGAACAACCGGCACGGAAACCTTCCTGGATACGCGTACGCACGCCTGCAAATCCGCGTGTTGGCCATCTAAAAGAGATTCTGCGCGCCCATAATCTCCACACTGTCTGTGAAGAAGCCTCCTGCCCCAACTTGGGTGAGTGTTTCTCCCATGGCACGGCAACCTTCATGATTATGGGCGATATTTGCACCCGCCGCTGCCCATTCTGTGATGTTGCCCATGGCCGTCCTGATGCCCTTGACCAGCATGAGCCTGCCAATCTGGCCAAGACAGTGAAGGCAATGGATCTGAAATATGTTGTCGTCACATCGGTCGATCGTGATGACCTCCGTGATGGCGGAGCCGGACATTTTGTTGATTGCATCCATGCCCTGCGCCAGCAAAGCCCCCAAACAACAATAGAAGTTCTCGTCCCTGATTTTCGCGGTCGCGAGACAGAAGCCCTGGCAATCATGTCCAAGCAGCCACCCGATATTTTCAATCACAATCTCGAAACTGTACCTCGGCTCTATCGCCAGGCTCGCCCCGGAGCAAGCTATACTGGCTCTCTCGAGCTGATTCGGGACTTCCGCAACATCTGCCCGAATGTGCCGGCAAAATCCGGCCTGATGCTAGGACTCGGGGAAACGGAAGAGGAAATCCTGAGCGTCCTTGCCGACCTCCGTAAACACGATTGTGAGCGACTGACACTTGGCCAATATCTGCAACCGAGCAAACATCACCTGCCTGTTGCACGTTATATCGAGCCCGCAGCCTTTGATGCCCTTGCCATAACCGCTCGTCAAATGGGTTTCACCCATGTCGCCAGTGGCCCTCTCGTGCGCTCCTCATATCACGCGGACCTCCAGGCAGCAGGCCGGAAAATCCGTTAAATCATGGGCATCAGGGTGGGGCCCCTGCGAAGCGACCTGCGAGCATCGAACAAAGACCCATCACAAGCGCGGCAACAAGAATCAGCAGCATCACTTGTATCGTCGCAGTGTTACTACTGACTTCTGTCAAGAGCATAATCACCAAGGCAATAGCCAACATCATTACAACCACGGGCACCGCTTGAAGAGAGGTCAGTTGAGACCTGACCCAAGCGGGAAGACCGGCATGCTACATACCAGAAACAAGCGCGACACCACCACCGAGCAAGAGAACAATATCCCAGGCTAGCTTGCGCACAGAAGCACTTTATAAAATGGCTTCTCCGTCCGCCTTGCGAAAGAG
>JALWQD010000214.1 GCA_026994735.1 Gammaproteobacteria bacterium
AATCTTGATGATCTGCGTTTCTCTGTAGCGTGTCTTCTTCATTATCGTTCTCCTCCTATTGCCATTATGCAGGAGAACTCTAATATCTGATGGCTCTATTCTATGGGAGGGTTACAATCCGGCCTAAAAATAGCGGGCCAGCTCGAGTTGTAAATAATCATCATGACGGAAGCCTGCCAGCAGGTTGCTGCTGTCGATGTCGATAAAGGCCTGTCCTTCGAGGGTAATCTTCCAGTTTGAGCGAATCCGCCGGCTTGATTCGAGGGTTATCAGTTGGCCACTGTCATTACTGTCGAAGATGATGCCGAGCAGGAATTCTGTCGATTGTTCATCATTGAGAGTCAGGCGCGAGCCGATCATGATGTCATCGGCAAAGGGGGTTGGGGCTGAGTTGCCACGGTCATCATAGAGGATTTCGCTAATGAGGCCGAGGTCAGCACTACTGTCGCCGATACCCACGAAGGTGTATTCGAAACCGGCCGTGGCAGCGGTGTAACGCTTTCCCTGGCCGTAGCGATTGATGATTTCAACCTTCCAAAGCCAGTCGTCCAAGGTCGCTTGCAGATCCAGTCCCCATTGTTCTATGAGTTCATAATACGGGATCAATACAAGCTCACCGCTGGCGTTGAGCCCCGGGGTAAAGCGTGGGTCGCGACTGGTGCCGTTGAAATAGCTGAGGCCAATGTCCCAGTCACCGAGATAGTGTGACCAACGAGCGGCGACATCAATATGTTTGCCGCCATCAGATGATTCATAGCGGGACAGGCTGGAATCAACCCGGGGGATTGAGCGCAGGCGACCTGCACTGCCGGCAAAGTTGCGTTCACGGAAACCAGGCAGAAGAAAGAGGTCAAGCGTGCCCCAATCGCGAATCAGGGCGAGATTGATCATCGCCTGTCCGAGTTTTTCTTCGCCATCACTGGCTTCAACGAGGTCGGTCTGGTTGATGATATCGACAAGATGCTGGGATTCGGTGACGCCCCAGAATACTTTGCGTATGCCGAGACGGAGTTCCCAGTCATCGTTGGCCTTGAGCCAGGTCAGTTCGCGGATGTCGGCGTGGCTGCGTTCGCTATCGTTTTCATCCCAGCGCAGAAAGGGCACTGCGGTGAAGCTTTGGCGACCGCCATTCCATTCGGCGTAGTATTCCGGCTGGGCCGAGAAGGAAAGGTTGTTGCCATGTTGACGGGTATCAATCGGGTTCTTTGTAAAGGCGCGATATTCGCTACTGAGATAACCTGACCACTCGCCCGCCTGCACGTGGCTGATGGCGGCGATGAGGACGAGGGGCAGGTTACGCCAAAGTCGAAAAAAGGGCATGTTAGCGGGCGCGTTTAAGGCTGTTGCGGTCGAAATCACGCTTGCTCAGGCCGTTTTTGAAACGGTAGTCACTCCAGTGCAGATCAGTGCTTTTTTTAGTCTGATGGTTAATCACATGCATATCTGTTGGTCGCCAGTAATGACCTTCGTATTGCTTGTAGCCTGTATAGCGAAGGGTTTTTAGTAGCGCTTGCTTGCGGTCATAAAACTCGATTTTCAGTGGCTGGTACATTTCTGTATCGAGCCAGGTAATCAGGCGCGTGTAGCCGGAGTGTTTGTAGGCGGGTGTGCGCTCGATAACAAAGGCTTCGCGACCATCAATTTTTTCCCGGCGCAGATATTGATAGCTGTATTTTTCCACTTCTTGGGAAGAAAGGTCTTCGTAGGAAAATTCGCTGCCCATGAAGGGGCCTGACTTGTTGTTCGAGGAGATTCGTTTGACACGCTTTAATGCTGGCAGATAAAGCCATTGTTCATCGGCCTTGAGGGCGTGGGTGTAGCTCAGGAATGCAGTGCCCTTGATGTCGCGCGGGGAGTCGAAAATACTCATTGACTTGTCACCATCGCCATTGACTTCAAGTGTCTTGCTACGGATATTGCGTTTACTTTCCTGGCCGTGGCGATTACGTAAAACCATTTCCAGGCTGGCTGTTTGGTCTTGCCAGCCGCTGTCACGTTTATCCGCTTCAATAGCGATAGCGAGGCCTTTTTCAGCGGCTGTTTCAGCCATCGCCGAAATTGGCAGCAGGGCGAGAAAGAGACAGAGCAGTGGTTTCGTTGGCAGGATGGATTTATGCATGACCAGACTCCTGGGTTGTGACGGCAATCGGTTTGTGATCAAAGCGCATGAGCAGGGGCGGGAGTAATAAAAAGTCGGCGACGAGCGCAAAGCTGATGACGATAGCTGTTAGCAGGCCCATGCCTGAGTTGAGCTCGAAGCTGGACATGGCAAGGACGAGGAAACCGACGACGAGGACGATCGAGGTTGTGAACAGTGCCATGCCGACATTACGGAAAGCGTAGCGGACGGCATCCTCACTGTTCAGCCCTTTTTCACGGCGGGCGCGCAGGTATTTACTCAGGAAGTGAACAGTGTCATCGACAACGATACCCAGTGTCATACCGGCAACGATGGACAGGCTGAGACCAATCTCCCCTTTCAGCAGCCCCCAGAGACCAAAAGCCAGGCCAGCCGGGACGAGGTTCGGGATCATGCTCAAAAGGCCGATCTTAACCGAGCGCAGGGCAAAGATAAGGATTAGCGAGATGCCAATCAGGGCCAGCGTTGTGCCGAGCAGCATGCTGATGATGTTGCGCTTGCCGATATGGGCAAACATCATGGTTGTGCCGCTGCCTTCCTTGCCTTGTATATGGGGTGCATTTTTTGCCAGCCAGTCACTGGCACGTTTGTCGAGGGCCAACAGTTCGTTTGTTGACATTGTTTGCAGTGTGGCGGTAAAGCGCGTTGCTGATTTCTCGACATTAATCTGGTTGTTGAGGTCAAGGCCATAGGGCAGGGACATTTCATAGAGGAGTAAATATTGCGCAGAAAGATTGCGCTCATCCGGCAGACGATACCAGTCCGGGTCATCGCCATGCATATTCTTGTTGAGACGTTTCATGGTATCGCTGATGGTATTGACGTGAATCGTTTCCGGTTGCGCACGATACCAGTCGGCAAAGGCACTGACTTCTTTCAGGAACTGCGGATTGCTGATGCCGCCGGATTCGCCCGAGTCCAGAGAGTAATCGATGACATAGAGGCCGGTGAGGTTTTCGGTCATGAAGTCGGAAGCACTACGGAAAGGGATGCTGTCATCAAAATAATGGACGAAGACATCGTTCAGTTCATTTCGAGGGACGGCCGCGACGAGAATGATCGTGACCAGGCTCATCCCCCAAATCAGCTTCTGACGCTGCTTGACAACAAAATCACCGATGCGATGCATGACGTGGCTTTCATCGTTGACGACACGGCGTACACGTACCGGCAGAACGGTCATGAGTGCCGGTAGAAAACTGATTGATAAAAAGAAGGAGGCGACAACGCCGATAGCGACCATGTTGCCGAGGTGGTTGAAGGGCGGTACGTCAGAAAAATTCATACTCAAAAAACCCAGCGCGGTAGTGATGCTGGCAAGGAATATCGGCTGCATATTAATGCGCAGGCTTTCAATGATGGCGTCTTTCTTTTCCCGACCCATGCGCATTTCATGGAGCAGTGTGACGAGAATATGGACGCAATTGGCAATCGCCATGGTCAGGACAATGGTCGGCGTCGAGGCTGACGGCGGGGTGATGGGGAAGCCGAGATAACCACCCATACCCATGGCTGTCATGATCGAGCCAATAATGACTAACAAGGTGGCAAAGGTGCCGGAAAAACCGCGAATCATAAACCCCAGCGTGACCAGCATGAGGGCAAAACTGATCGGCACAAGTTTTTTCATGTCTGCTTGTGAGGCTTCGGAAAAGGCATTGTTCATAAACACCATGCCGCTCAGGTAGATGTCGATCTGCGGATACTGGGCTTTGATCTCGGCGGCCAGGTTGCGTGAAAAACGGACGATTTCGGGCACTTCGCTGAGCTTTTTGCCGGGTAGCTGGACGGTGACGTTGATACCGGTGACATGGGCGCGTTCGGAAACGATACGGTTTAATAACATGGGTTCGCTGAGGGCAATGCGCTTGATCTTTTGGCGATTGTCACTGTTGAGTTCCAGGTCCTCATCGACCAGATCCATAACCAGCAAGTCATCGCCTTCGGCTTCGGTATTCTGGAAATTGGCGACAGAGTCGACGCGTGTTGAATAAGGTGTTTGCCACGCTTTTTCAGTTATCGTCTTGACGGCTTCGAGAGTCTTCTTGCTGAAGGCATTGCCATCTTTTGGGGCAATAATGAACATGACATTATCGTTTTTTGTATACATTGCCTCGAGTGCTTCGAAGGCCAGTAACTGCGGGTTGTCGGCACTGAAAAAGACGCGATAATCAGTCTTGAAGGCGAGGTACTTGCCACCGCTGGCAGCCCCCATGACAAACAAAATAGCCGTTATCATGACGAGCCAAGGATGGCGGGTAATCCATTGCGCGTAACGGGTAATGGCGGTGGCTTGTTTCATGATGAGATACCTTTTATGAGGCTATGATTATTCCCTGTGGGCCGGCAGGGTGAGGGCGTTGGCCAGCATGCAGGCTGCGGTTTTGTGGTGGCAGCGTTGTTTTTTCTGTCTTTCGGATTCCTTCAGGAGCGTTGTCGTTAATGGTTAGCTAGCGCTTGCTGAGGCCATTGAGCAATAGGCGAACGACACTTTTTGCCCGCAGTTCAAAGATATCAAAGCTGTAGAGAGGCATGAGTAGTGGCATGCTGAAGGCTGTAATGGCGCTGATGATTGCCTCAGCGGTGTCGTCGATATCGGTGATGGCGAATTCGTCATTGGCAATGCCATCTTGCAGGAGTGTGGCCAGCAGGGTGTGCTGTGTTTGTTTGTACTCGTTGACTATATCCATGCGGGCGGCACAAATGGCGTTAACCATCTCGTTCATGCGGGGGTTGTTGGCCCATTGCCCGTGTGTGTAGTGGAGAATTTGCAGAACCACGTCATGCAGACGTTCTGCGGCAGGGCGCTCCGTCTGCAAGACGATCTCACGTGTTTCAAGTAGTTCGGTGTCGAGGCAGCTGCAGGCCAGGTTGGCACCGATGTCGAGTTTGTTTTTGAAAAAGCGATAGAGGTTGGCGGCTGACATGTCGCAGTCTTCGGCAATCTCGGCCATGGTTGTTTTGTTATAGCCAAATTGTGAAAAACGCTCGCTTGCTGC
>JALWQD010000215.1 GCA_026994735.1 Gammaproteobacteria bacterium
TCGCCGTTTTAACATCAAGGGTATCAAGGCTGCTGATGACTATGCTGCCATGCGCCAGGCCTTGCTGAGACGCTTTCGTCATGCTGATGAAGAACGGGGCAAATGGCCTGACCTGTTGCTGATCGATGGCGGAAAAGGTCAGGTCAGGCAAGCACTCGATATTTATCATGAACTGGGGCTCGAGGTAGGCAACACCGGCCCGGAAATCATCGGTGTCGCCAAAGGGCCGGAGCGAATTGCCGGTCAGGAATGGCTCTATCGTGCCTCTCGTGATGAAGTTTTTCGCCTGCCTGCCGATTCACCCGCCTTGCATCTCATTCAGGCTGTTCGCGATGAAGCTCATCGTTTCGCCATCAGCGGTCACCGACATCGCAGGGGGAAAGCACGCAAGACATCAACGTTAGAACAAATCCCGGGTATTGGCCCTAACCGCCGGCGGCAATTGTTGCGGCATTTTGGGGGGCTGCAAGGTGTTCAGCGGGCTGCCATTGAGGATTTGCAGGCAATTGAGGGTATTAATCGCCAGTTGGCCCAGCGCATTTTCGAGGTTTTTCATGGCGACGAAAGTTAGCCTCGGCGAGTCTGCAAGCGTCTGTTTTTCTGACTGCCGCAGAGGCCGGGGAGCTCTTCCATGGCCTAATACTTTTGGTGTATGGTCAGGTGACTTTTTCAGGCGCATAATATACCCCGTTGACGAGAGATTCAGCCGCACCAGGATGACAGCGTGCGAGCGGAACAAGTGAGGGGGAGGGCGTCAACGGGTGAGACTAGTCATACCATGATCGGGGGGATCATGATATGGCTGGATTCACAATGGCGGCGAAAGGATTCGCATGCCAATTCAATCAAGTGGGTGACAGGATAGCCAAAACCACATTGTCTGCAGCAGCGTTATTTTATGTTTTTTTGTCCAGTCTATGAATACTTTAGCCTATATATTCTGGCCCTTTATCAGATAGCAAGGTATCAGGTTTTTTGCGCCATTCGATCATCTGCGCAAGTAAGCGAATGCCCTTCTGGCGGACCATGACAGATCAATATCGCTAGCAAACCCTTCACATTTTTGACCATCAATGACGTTCAACGTCCGTCACAGCTTTGATAATAAACGCTCATCGTATTCAATATTAGTGCTTGCGAGTGCTGCGCAAAGCGAGCAAGCCTAAGCTGATTAACAGGAATGGTGAGGGTTCAGGGACGCTGCTTGAACAACTGTCCTGGTTGATCGAGAAATTACCGACGCCCCAATAGTCAGGTTCAATAGTGACCGAAGTGATGGCGGTACAGAGGCCATTCGGGTTGCTGCTATGAATAGAAAACCCAGGGCTGTTGTTGCGATTAACATTAAACCAGTATTTATTGTCGATACCGGAACCACTGGATTCAGTGGCCGTGAGCCAGGCATTATTGGCACTGCTGCTCAGATTTGCTCCGACGCTGAAAGAAAATGAACGGGTGTTTTCCGGCAGCAGGATGGTGACCAGATGTTGATTCGTCGTGAAAATATCATAGTTTTCCGTTTCACCATTGATCCACCAGCCGGTGTCATTTGCCAAGTGGCGCCCTAAGGCCAGAGGGTTATTGTCTTTATCGACAAAGTTCACTGTCCCGCTGAGCGGTGAAGCAAGCGAAGTTGTGCGGGTTCCCGCGATGCCGACAGCGTCATTGGTGATGGCGAAATCAGTCATGGTGTAGGCTGCAATGGTTGTTGGCGTTGCCGTACCTGATGCATAGGTATCCAGAATCAGTGTCGCAGATGCCTGGAAACTCAGGCCCAACATTGAAAAAAGACAGAATAAGCTTCTATTTATATATTTGCTCATGGCTCTACCTGCTATATTGTTGAATCTATATGGGCTACACATTAAGAAACCATGCAGATATCAGGCCATAATATTTATTTGTATATATTTCATAAGGTTATATATTTTCGAGGATGTCGGGTTTGCAAAAGCGTAAAGAATTATGGTGTTTTTAGGGACCTTTTTGGCCGGGAAACATTGTTTAAGTCATCTTTATCCGCATTTTACTCAGCCATCAAATATGCTGCTTCCTGTAGAAACTGTTCAATGTCATTACTCGACAGCAAGGGGGTAAGACGGTGAATGTTGGCGATATCCCAGTCCCACCATTTGACGGCAAGGAGTCTGTAAATGGTCTCATCATCAAATCTTTTTTTGATTTCTTTTGCCGGGTTACCGACGACGATGGCGTAAGGAGCCACGTCCTTGGCGACAATGGCATAGGCGCCAATGACAGCACCGTCGCCAACAGTGACACCTGAGAGAATTTTAGCGCCCTGGCCAATCCAGACATCATTGCCAATGACGATATCGCCTTTTGAAATGGGGGTTTTTCCTTTCGCACCCGGCCAGTCTGTTGGCAAGGCTGCGAAGGGGTAGGTGGTGATAAAGTCGGGACGGTGGTTGCCACCAACAATCAATTCAACGGCTGGGGCGATCGAGCAGAATTTGCCAATAATGACCAGTTGTCCAGGCATCAACCAGTGAATACGGGGGTTACCATAAGTGTAGTCCCCGATGCTGACCTGAGGGTGCTTGATCAGTTTCTTGGTGAAGTGGAAGTTGGCAACATCTTTGGAATCCGATGGGCGTATGGTTGCGGGCTTGTTCTTTTTTTTCATCTGCGCCTCTTGTCTGTGGGTAGGTGAATAGTACTGGCCTGAAAAAATGGTGACAAGCCATCCAGTTTGCTGAATACCTTTTGGGTCAGGTATGTTTTCAACTGTGAAACAGTCTGTTAACGAGTCAATCACGCTCATGCATGTGTGTCCGGGGGGGATAGGATTATGACAGAAGATGTGAGTAACGAATTTCCATTAGCTGATGAGATTTGTTATTTAAACCATGCGGCTGTTTCTCCCTGGCCGCGGCGGACACAGCAGGTTGTCGCCCGTTTTGCGGAAGAAAACCTTCGTTACGGTGCCCGTTACTATCCGCGCTGGATGGCCGTTGAACAGCGCCTCCGTGGTCGCCTGAAACGGCTGGTCAATGCCGCATCGACAGCAGAGATTGCCCTGTTGAAGAATACCTCCGAGGCGCTGTCTGTGGTCGCTTATGGCCTCGATTGGCAGGTCGGTGACAATGTCGTTATTACGGACCAGGAGTTTCCTTCCAATCGTATTGTCTGGGAATCATTGTCCGAACGTTTTGGCGTCGAGGTCCGTTATGCGCGTTTGCAGGAAGCAGGTCAGTCTCCGGAACGGGCGATCATCAATACCTGCGATGAACGCACGCGCCTTGTTTCAGTCAGTTCTGTTCAATATGGCAGTGGCCTGCGTCTTGACCTCTCTCTTATCGGTGCCGTTTGCCGGCAACAGAAAATCCTGTTTGCTGTCGACGCCATTCAAAGTGTCGGTGCACTGGCCGTAGATGTGCAGGTCATTGACGCTGATTTTTTGATGGCTGATGGCCATAAGTGGATGCTCGGGCCGGAGGGGTTGGCACTTTTTTATTGTCGTCGTGAGGTTCAGGATAGATTACGCCTGAACCAGTTTGGCTGGCATATGGTGGCCGCGATCGGTGATTATGAGAATGATCGCTGGCAAGTAGCGGATAGTGCCCGTCGTTTCGAATCAGGCAGCCCGAATATGCTCGCCATTCATGCGCTTGATGCCAGCATTGGTTTGTTGCTTGATATCGGTATGGAAACCGTTGAGAGAGAGGTGCTGGCGCGCCAGCGATACCTTGCAGCAGCAATTTCAGCCGATCCAGCCTATCGTTTGTTGAGCCCCGATACAGAGGGTTATGATTCCGGTATTGTTACTTTTCAGGCGCAGGGACAGGATAATCAGGCGCTCTATGAAAAGCTGATGGCCGAAGGTGTTATTTGCGCATATCGTTTTGCCGGTGTGCGTCTGTCAGCACATTTTTATACCCCTTATGAAAAACTTGATACGGCCTTGAAACTTCTGGCGGTATTGTAATGCCGTTTGCCTGGCTGAGGACAAGTGCCGTTAGCCGGGAAAGAAATCGATAGGGTAGGTGACACGGGTGACAGCGACCTGTTGGGCACCGAAATCAAACATGCGAATTCGGGTCACTAAACGCCGCTCGAGTTTCGGGTTGTGAAGTTCGCTGCTGATAACCTTGCAACTGCTGACCTTACCCGAGGGGGCGATAGTCAGGTCGAGAACAACCTTGCCGCGCAAGGTGGCATCACGTCGCAAGGCGCGATTGTACAGGGTGTAGAGCTTGCCTTTATAACGATCAAAGACGAGCTGGATTTCTGCATCGCTGCGGCGTGGCAGGGCATCACGATTGGCCGTTGTGCCTGGACTTGGCGCTGGTAATGCCTGTAGCGGGCTATCTATTTGTTGGCTCTGATGTTTATTTGTCAGTTGCGTGTTGCCAGTATTGCGACTCAGCTGGTGTGTATCAATACCCTGACTGCCCTTTTTTGCGCGCTGACTGATAATAGCCCGTTGTACTTTTTTGGTGGTTCCCCTGGTCGATTTTTTCAGTGTCTGTCTGCGTACACTGGCCACTGCCGCATTGTTGCGCAAGGCAGACAATTCACTGCTCAGAGCCAGCAAGCCGGAGCGCTTGGCTTTTTCGCGTGCGGCCGCCCGGCGCTGTTTGGCCGGCTTTGGTTTAACCTTTTCCGCCTTCCTGGGGACGACCTTCTTGTTGCTCGGTGGCTTTTTCTTGATTTTTTCCTCAGGTTTTGGTTTTTCTCTGATCACTGGTTTTGGTGCTGCAGGCGGTGGTTTTTTATGCGTCAGCAGCATGCGTGCGTAACGGGGCGGAATAACGACTGCCTGTTGACTGTCTTCTGCCGGCGTTGGTAGATAGGGGATGATGATAGATAACAGGAGGGTGACAATGCAGACCGTTATCAGGATACGCTGGAAACGTTTTTTCTCATCCGTGGTGGTTGTCCAGGGCAGGTCAGCCGAGTGATAGAAGACGGCGGTCGTCATGCCTCATCTCCTTTTTGCATCACCGCCAGGGAGACTTTGCCATAATTGGCCAGGGTGCAGGTCAGCATGATTTTTTTCAACAGACGATAAGGGATATTCCTGTCACCCATAATGGTCACTTCCGGGGGGGCTGCCTGGCTCCGCTTAATCGTTCGTGATGCTAATTGTTCGAGCTGTTTTTTAAGCGCAGGAA
>JALWQD010000216.1 GCA_026994735.1 Gammaproteobacteria bacterium
CTCGACGGGCTTTCCATGCAGCCTTGTCAGTGCGCTTAGGTGCTCCGAGCATGCCCGTGTTGTGACACATCTTGCATGATTTATTGTAGACTTTTTCACCGTTACGGCTGGCAAAAGAGGCTTGGGCAACACTGAGTAGTGCTGCTGCGAGCAATATCACCGATAGCTTTTTCATCATGATCTCCCTGCGTTGAGAACGTCAGTGTTTATTGTACGCCAGAATGTCCCTGGAAGGGTACGTGTGTCAGGGAGGATTTTAGGGATTGCCCAGTGCGGCTAGTTCGCGATAAACGAGCTCGGCATCCCCGAGATTGAGTTCCATGATACGTTTCAGAAGAATAATACTGTCAAGGTCGATACGGTGACATTTGAAACCGATCTTGTCTTTATTCTGATGGGCAATTGTTGTTTCTGACAGGGTGATCACTAAATCGGTACCGACCAAGGCCATCTCGATACGGTAATGTTCATCCGTCTCTTGTTCGCTTAGCGGCCAGTCAGTAGGCCGGGCAAGAAGAATGCCATTGAGCGAAACATCAATGAGCCGTCCTTGCCATTGTTGTTCCTTGCCATGAATAGTCACAGCTGCACTGAAAGGGATGCGTTGAAATTTTCGTCGTGACGGTTGGCTTCCTGACATAATTATTCCCTGTTGCTGGGGGGCAGATAATTTTTTTGATTAATGGCTACCTGACACGTTTATGTTTCGGCCGCTAGCCAAAGAAATTTATGTTTTGTGAGTCAGTAGCCTGTCGAGAATCTGTGCGTAAATATCGGTTAACTGGCAAAGATCATCGGTTGCGACCTTTTCGTTGATTTTATGAATGGTGGCATTGACAGGGCCTAATTCAATGACCTGGGCACCTGTAGGCGCAATAAATCGGCCATCAGAGGTGCCGCCAGCGGTTGACAGACAGGTGTCGATATCGGTGATGGCCTTGATAGCATCACGTGTCGCTTCGAGTAGACGGCCTTCAGCCGTTAGAAAAGGTAAGCCGGAAAGTTGCCAGTCAATATCGAAATCCAGCCCGCCTTTGTGGCAGATGTTATCAACGGAGTGGCGTAGTTTTTCAGCGTTGGTTTCCGTCGAGTAACGGAAGTTGAAGAGTACCTCGAGTTGTCCCGGGATGACATTATTGGCACCGGTTCCGGCATGGATGTTTGAGATTTGAAAGGTTGTCGGTGGAAAGAAGTCATTACCGCTGTCCCATTCTGTCTGCGTTAGCGCTGTCAACACGGGGGCAAAGGCATGAATCGGGTTTTTCGCCAAGTGAGGGTAAGCGACATGGCCTTGCACACCGTGGACTGTCAGCAGACCGCCCAGCGAGCCTCGTCGCCCATTTTTGACAGTGTCACCGGCGCGCTCATCGCTGCTTGGTTCGCCGACCAGACACCAGTCAATTTTTTCGCCCCGTTGCTGCAGGTATTCGACAATCTTTTGTGTGCCATCGGTGGCCGGCCCTTCTTCATCACTGGTGACAAGCAGGGCGATGCGGCCATGGTGGTCTGGATGTTGTTCCACATAACGTTGCATGGCGATGACCATGGATGCCAGACTGCCCTTCATATCGGCGCTGCCGCGGCCGTGCAGATAGCCACCAGCGATAGCTGCTGCAAAGGGTGGGAACTGCCAGTCATCTTCTGCTCCGGTGGGGACGACATCTGTATGGCCAAGAAAAACGAACAACGGTTGTTGCTCCTTACCGTGACAGGCCCAGAGATTGTTGACATCACCAAAGGGAAGGTGCTCGATGGCAAAGCCGCTTGCCTGCAAGCGTGTCGCAATCAACTGTTGGCAGCCAGCATCGTTAGGAGTGATTGATGGCCTTTGAATCAGTGCTTGAGCCAGTTGGAGGGTGTCGTTCACGGGGCTGTTTCCTGTTGCAAGAGGTGTCGGTAATCGTTTTCTGAAAAACCGTTGAGCAAGCGAGTGCCGACTTCCAGCAGTGGCCGTTTGAGCAAGGTTGGTTGCTGGCAAATCATTGGCAAGCCCGTTACCTGTTTGCTGACAGCGGCCTTGTCGGCATCCGACAAGGCTCGCCAGGTGCTGCTGCGACGGTTAACCAAGTCGGTTATTGGCCGTTGTTGCAGCCACTTGTGCAGCCGCTCTTTGCTGAGGCCCTGTTTACGCAAATCGTGGAAAGTGAATGTCACGCCTTCTGCTTCAAGCCAGCGCCGTGCCGCTCGACAGCGGTCGCAATTGTGAATGCCATAGAGCTTAACGGCCATTAGATATCGCGCAGCAATTCGTTAATACCGACCTTGCTGCGGGTACGATCATCGACCTGCTTGATGATGACGGCACAATAAAGGCTGTGGCTGCCATCTTTTGACGGCAAGCTCCCGGGTACAACAACGGCGCCAGGTGGGACATAGCCGTAGCTGATGTCGCCCGTCTGACGATCAAAAATCTTTGTGCTCTGGCCGATGTAAACACCCATGGAAATGACGGCACCGCGGCCGACAACGACGCCTTCAACGATTTCTGAGCGGGCACCTATGAAGCAATCATCTTCGATGATAGTCGGGCTGGCTTGCAGTGGTTCGAGGACACCGCCAATGCCGACGCCGCCAGAAAGGTGAACGTTCTCACCAATTTGAGCGCAGGAGCCGACGGTGGCCCAGGTGTCGACCATCGTGCCGCTACCGACATAGGCGCCAATATTGATGTAAGAGGGCATGAGGACAACGCTGGGAGCGATATAGGCTCCACGACGGGCTGTCGCTGGCGGTACGACGCGGACGCCGCTTTCGCGAAATGAGAGCGAATTATAATCGCTAAACTTGGAGGCCACCTTGTCAAAATAATTGGTAAAACCACCTTTGATGAAATGGTTGTCCTCGATACGGAATGACAGCAGCACGGCTTTTTTCAACCACTCGTTGACCTGCCATTTATCGCCGACCTTTTCTGCCACACGCAGGTCACCATCGTCGAGGCGGTCGATAACTTCTCCAACCGCTTCTTTGAGCGGGGCTTCAACAGTACGCGGCGTAATGTCAGCTCGGTGTTCAAAGGCGTCTTCAATGATTTTCTGTAGTTCATTCATTATGTCTTCTCCTCTTGCGGGAATAGGTTGTATTGATTCAGGTGTATCCGGAAATGTACCCTTCGTTGACGCTTTGTCTGGGGATAAAAATGCTGTTGGCGATTATAGCCGCTTGCTGAGGCGGCCGATACGTTCGGCTGCTTCAATGCAGATATCAAGAGGTTGTACCAGGGCCATGCGCACCTGCTGACAGCCAGGATTGACACCATCATTTTCGCGTGACAGGAAGCTGCCAGGGAGGACAGCCACATTCTCCTCGGCAAACAGGCAGCGAGCAAATTCGACATCATCGATGGGAGTCCGCTGCCATAAATAAAAGCCACCGGGTGGTATTGAAACCGTGATGCCGAATGACCGCAGTGTCTGGCTGACAGCGGTAAATTTTTCGTCATAAGCTCGACGATTACTGATGACATGCTGTTCGTCATTCCAGGCGGCGATACTGGCCTGTTGGTGAAAGAGCGGCATAGAGCAGCCATGGTAAGTACGGTAGCGAAGGAATTGTGCAATGATCCCGGCATCACCGGCAACAAAGCCGGAACGTAATCCGGGCAGGTTGGAACGCTTTGACAGACTGTGAAAAACAAGACAGCGCTTGAACTTGCTATTGCCCATGGCCTTGGCTGCTTGCAGCAAGCCAATCGGTGCCGGGCCATTCTGGCGGTAGATTTCGGCATAGCACTCATCGGCAGCAATAATGAAATCATGGCGCTCGGCACGTTCGATCAATGCCTGTAAATGGGCTTGCGCGATAACCTCGCCGGAAGGGTTGCCGGGAGAACAGAGATAGATTAACTGGCAGTCATCCCAGACGTTATCAGGCACTTTGTCGAAATCGGGCAGCCAGCCGTCTGCCGCTGTGGTATTGAGTAGCCAGGGGCTGGCGCCGGCAAGGAGTGTGGCGCCCTCGTAAATCTGGTAAAAGGGATTGGGCATGATGACCGTAGGATTGGCTTGATGTTTGTCAATAAGGCACTGGGCGATGGCAAACAGGGCCTCGCGCGTGCCCGTGACAGGCAATATCTGGGTCTCTGGCGAGAGCGCGTTATCTGGCAATTGGTAGCGTCGACTGAGCCAGTTGGCAATCGTTTCCCGCAATGTCAGCAGGCCGCGTGTTGTCGGATATTTAGCGAGGCTGTCAAGATCATTGACTAATGCCGCGCGGACACAGTCTGGTGGTTGGTGGCAGGGTTCGCCAATGGCCAGTGTAATGGCGCTTTCCTGCGGCCTGACGCCGTGTTGCAGCTGCGCGAGACGTTCGAAGGGGTAGGGTTGCAGGCGTCTGAGGTCAGGGTTCATGAATCAATTTCCTGGTGCTTGGGGTTCGTGGAGGACATCGGCGGTCTATGATGGCTGATGGGGCTGATCATGAGGCCAAGGGCAAGGCCAATGAGGGCACCATAAAGATGGGCGTCAACAATCACCGGGCCACCGGCGAGCTCAGCCGAACCGGGCAGGCTGCCATAGCGCTGTTCCCATAGTAATTTGCCGCACAGCAAGAGCAGTAATGCCCATTCGCCCCAGAGTGGCTGCGAACGGAGTTGCAGCAGGATGCCGGTAACAATGAGGGTGTGCAAAACACCCGAAAGGCCGACATACCAGATCAATTCCGGGTTAAAAAAAAGGAACATCAGCGAGATGGCCAGTGCCGAGCAGGTGTTGACAAGTAGCCATCCTGGCCAGTTTAACAAATAGCCGTAGAGTAAGCCGATCAACCACAATCCTGCCAGGTTCATGCCCAGATGAGACCATCCCAGATGAATGAAATGGGCGCTCCACAAGCGCCAAATCTGACCGTCAAGGATTTTGTCGCGGTCATAGCGCAGCCAGTCTTCAGCGTCCGTGCCGAGAAGGGCGGGTAGCAAGCAGATGAGACTCAGCAGGGCGAGGGCTGTGACAGTTGGTTTGAAGCGTCTGTTTCCTTGTCCCGGGTTGTCAATGGCCATTGTTGCTCGCATCCAGGCATTCGATGATGCGCTGGCGAAGATCATCGAATTGATGGGATTGGGAGAGCGGTTTGGCATCTTCATCGGTGATATAAAAGGTGTCTTCGACGCGGGCACCAAATG
>JALWQD010000217.1 GCA_026994735.1 Gammaproteobacteria bacterium
ATCAACGGTGTGCTGACAACAACATCCGGCTATACGGGCGGTCATCTCAAAAACCCCAGCTACGAACAAGTTTCTGCCGGTGGCAGCGGCCACGCCGAAGCCGTTCGCATTACCTATGACCCGAAAAAAATTGACTACCCTACATTACTGAATATTTTCTGGCATAACATTGACCCGACAACGGTCAATCGCCAATTCTGCGACCATGGTGATCAATACCGAACGGCCATCTTCTTCCACGGAGAGGAACAACGCATGCAAGCCAAGCAGTCACATGCTGCCTTGCTTAAGGAATACCCACAACTGAAAAGAATTGTCACCGAAATCACGGCGGCCGGCCCTTTTTACCCGGCCGAAGAATATCATCAGAATTATCATCATAAAAACCCCCTACGCTACCGTTTTTACCGTTACAACTGTGGCCGTGACCAGCGCCTCGAAGAACTTTGGGGAGCCTCACCCGGGAAAGAAAAATGATGCCAAAGCCTGATGCTCATAGCCTTTAATAAACCCTTCGATACACTTTCCCAGTTCAGCCGCCCTGACAACCTGACAAGTGGGGTACGCACCCTCGCTGACTTTATCGACCAGCCTGCTATCTACCCTGCAGGTCGCCTTGACCGTGACAGTGAAGGATTACTCCTGCTGACCGATAATGGTCCTTTGCAACATCGCTTGAGCCATCCTCGCCATGGCCACTGGAAGGGCTATTGGCTGCAGTTGGAAGGTCATATCAACGAACGGGCGTTGCAACAGTTACGCCAGGGCGTGCCACTCCGTGATGGTTTGAGCAAACCCGCCCGTGCCTGCCGCATTATGGAACCGCCCGGACTCTGGGCACGTGACCCACCGATTCGCCAGCGGGCAATCATCCCGACAAGCTGGATTGCCTTACATATCTGTGAAGGGCGTAACCGACAAGTCCGTCGCATGAGTGCGGCTGTCGGTTTCCCTACGCTGCGATTAATCCGCTTTTCATGCGCTGGTTTTGAACTCGGAAAACTGGCACCTGGAAGCTGGCGGGAGGTCAGTGAACCGACATTTGAGAAACATAATAGCGGCCAGCACAGACGGCAACAGCAGGAGAAAAATAAAAGACCTCGCCTGGCCAGACAAAGACGTCAGCAGAGACCCAAGCGCTAACCATTCAAAACTAAAGACTAGCGATTTAAACAGCACCCAGGCAGAACCTGCCATCACTGCGACCCCCAAGAGGCCACACACCCAGGGCCCTGCCTCAGTTAGATATTTGGCTCTATTCACCTGCCCTCTGCGCCAAAAGCATCAGGAGTACACTAGGACCCCTCTTCGCCTTCGATGAGACGGGCCACTTGCAAATGGCCATTACGGCGGGCAATCTCGGCCGCATCAATCCCGGTTGCAGAACGCAATGATCGCATCGCACCCTGTTGCAATAGAAAGCGGACGATATCAAGATGCCCCCCCCGGGCAGCAAGAATAAGCGCGGTATTACCACTCCTATCATCAAGGGCTCGATAACGATCTTCCTGAATTTCACCGTCAATGGCGTTGATGTCAGCATGGTTATTGACTAACGCCTCGACAATATGAAGATAACCACTGCGGGCAGCATGCATCAATGGCGTCACCTGAGCATCATCCCTGATATCCGGGTCGGCATCATGCTTAAGCAGAGTCTCAACACAGGATAAATTGCCCTCTGCAGCGGCCCAGGCAAGGGCCGTTTTACCTTCTTTTGAGCGGATATCCGGATTCGCATGGCCGAGGTCAAGGAGAACATCAACAACATCAGCATGGCCAGCAATCGCGGCCTCGATCAACATCGGCCGAATACGTTCCCGACGAACAATATTGGCAATTGAATAACCGGCAATGGCGGGGATCCTTTTCAGATCGGGATCAAGGCCGGCTGCCAGCAACTGACGCATGACAGAGGCATCACCAAAACGAGCAGCCAATAAACCCGGTGTATCATTGATACGATTCGGTAAGGCCGGGTAAGCACCTGCCTTGATGAGATACTCGGCGATCGCTGTATGGCGTTTACGAATGGCAGTAATCAGCGCCGTATCTCCTCGTGTCGCTGTCCTTGCCAATGGTCGGTCAGCATTGGGAATATTGGCATAGGCGATACGCATCTCAGGCAAACCCCAAGGCACATCATTGTAATCGGCGCCGTATTTAAGCAACAACTCGACCATCGGCAACTGCCCGTAAAAACTGGCACTGAGTAACGGTGTCACGCCACTGAGACTGTTGCGGTAGTTGACATCGGTAGCATCGCTCAATAAACGCTCGGCCTTGAGTAGATCATGACGCTTGATAGCCTTCAATAACGCTTCTTCATGACTCAGCAAAGCATAAGGGCTTTCATCGCGGGCCCCCTGGCGCTGTAATTCTGCAACAATTTTCGTTGCTCGCTGCCGCCGCGCGATCGTCAATGCCGTATCGCCATTGGGACGCACCAGATTCGGCTCCGCCCCTCGTGCCAGCAAGGCCTGAACAATGCGCACATCATCTTCCTCGCTGGCACCGTAGCGAACAGCCAACATCAAGGGCGTTTGCAGGTCTTGCGTAAGCAAGGTTTCCTGGCTATAGGGATTGACATCCGCACCTGCGGCAAGAAGACTATCGACAACCTGTGGCTGGCTAAAACGAATGGCTGTCTCCAGCGCCGCGTCGCCATCATCGTTACGCAAATCCAAACGGGCACCGGCTTTGAGCAAGTGTTTAATGTTTTCAAGATAGCCTTTGGCAGCAGCCAGCATCAGTGCCGAGGTACCGTCATCAGCCTGGGCATTGACATCCGCACCCTGTTCGATCAGCAAGTCAAGAATATCCAGTGAACGCTCACCCGCTGCGGCAATAATTGGTGTATTACCCTGTTCATCACGAGCCTCAAGATCAGCACCCTGATTGAGTAGCGCCGCCTTATGACCAAAGCGCGCGGCTAGCACCAGGCTCTGACCACGAGCCACATATTCATCAAAATCAGGGTCACTGGTTTCTGACCGGGCACTGACTATCCGGTCGCTTGCCTTGGCAACAACCCCGGGTTCATTATTGACCTCAACAACCTGCTCTTCAGCGCCATCGCTGCCGGCAGCGGGTGTTTTTTCAGACACCGTCTGACCGGCACAGGCTGACAGCAGACAAGCAAGCAACAGCAGTACCAACCCTGCCTGCAAACGCTCAAATTGTCGGCCACCAACATCTTCTCTTTGTTGATACATGGTGCCTCTCCCCTGGCGATCAAGTGCATCCATTTAATGACAGCGCGCAAGAACAGTCAATGTCTGAGGCGGTAACCCCGTTTAAGCAAGTACAAGGTCAGGCCCAGCAAAGCGATAAAAAAAAGGCTGACGACGAGCAGGCTGGTCAGTGGTGAAATATCTGACACACCGAAAAAACCATAGCGAAAACCATCAACCATATAGAATAGCGGGTTCAGATGGGACAATGCCTGCCAGAATGGCGGCAAGGAATGAATCGAGTAGAAAACACCGCTAAGAAAGGTCAACGGCATGACAACAAAATTCTGAAAACCAGCCAACTGGTCAAATTTTTCAGCCCAGATACCGGCAATGATACCCAATGTCGCCATGATCGCCCCCCCCAAAAGGGCAAACAGAAGCACAGCGGGCAAGCTATACAAGCCCAGATCACAAAAAAACAGGGCGACCAGCAAAACTCCGCTACCAACCAACATACCTCGTATTAGAGCAGCAAGAATAAAAGCAGCATAAAACTCCAGATAGGACAGCGGTGCGAGCAAAACAAAAACAATATTCCCCGTCACTTTCGATTGAATCAAACTTGAGGAACTGTTGGCAAAAGCATTCTGAATCAAGGACATCATAATCAGCCCCGGTGCCAAAAAAGTGGTGTAATCAACACGTCCGTAAACAAGCGCATGGGAAGCCAGTGCCTGGGAAAAGACCATCAGGTAGAGTAGCGTCGTCACCATGGGGGCAATAACAGTCTGCAATAACACCTTGTAAAAGCGCAGTAACTCTTTATATAGCAATGTTTGAAAACCGCGCAGGCGATGCTGAATTATCATCGCTGACGGCTGACCATATCAAGGAAAACATCTTCAAGGTCAGGACGTTCTGTATGGACATCAACGATACGCACATCATACCTGTGAAATTGCTCAATGAGCGTAAACAAGGGTCCGGTACAATCTTCCTGGATTGTCATTTCACAGCGGTAATCATCAAGCCAGTAATACGACTTCTGGATAACTTCCGGCAGTAAATGGCGACTCTCTGCTAGCTGAACCTGCAACGTTCTATTCTGGCTCCCCTGGCGAGACAGTAAACCTTGCTTGCTGTCCAAAGCCAGCAATCGTCCATGATCGATAATGGCAATATGTTCACAAAGGCTTTCGGCTTCTTCCAGGTAGTGAGTCGTCAAGATGATCGTATGACCTTGTTTGTGCAAACGTCGTATCAAGGACCAGAGCAAATGACGCACTTCAATATCGACACCTGCCGTTGGCTCATCAAGAATAATGACATCGGGCTTATGGACTAATGCCTGCGCGATCAAAACCCGGCGCTTCATCCCGCCCGACAGGGAACGCATATTGCTTTCGGCCTTTTCTGTCAACCTGAGTTCGGCTAATAATTCTTCGATCCAGGGCCAATTCTCACGACCAAGGCCAAAATAGCCTGCCTGGATACGCAATACTTCACGAACAGAAAAAAAGGCATCAAAGACAAGTTCTTGCGGCACAACACCGAGGCAGCGGCGGGCCTGTTGATAAGCGGCAATAACATCATTGCCCATCACCATTACCTGACCACTATCAACACGGACAAGACCGGCAATAGCATTGATCAAGGTCGATTTTCCGGCACCGTTTGGTCCTAGCAGACCGAAAAAAGCGCCGCGGGGAATATCAATATCAATGCCGTCAAGTGCCTGTAACTGGCCAAAACACTTGCACACGGCGCGAATACTGATTGCGGTTTCAATCACCCGTTGAACATCATCAAAATAGCTATCATCACAACAGCAGCGTCACATCAATCCTCAAAACGGGAAAAAACAAGACTGCAGTTCGTACCACCAAAACCAAAGCTGTTCGACATGGCCTGGCGAATTTGAA
>JALWQD010000218.1 GCA_026994735.1 Gammaproteobacteria bacterium
GGTCAACCTTGAGCATAATCAATGATACGCGCAAGCGTTGTGGCGTTGTAAAACGATCAGGGTGCTGGACATAATAATCACGCAGCACAGCTTCTGCCCCATCCCCAACGGAGGAAGAGAGGCGCTGGCGCAATTGATCAATAAGATCATCGACCATCAGTCCCTGGCGTAAACTGGCCCGCAATTGCTCCCCCCTCAGCTGCCACAATTGACTCTTCTGATAACGCTGGCTGATACGTTCCACAGCCTTGTCGAGGCGCGCATCATCAGCAACGATGCCCTGTCGTCTTGCTTCAGCCAACAACAGCATTCGATCAATCATCGACTGCAGCAATGTTTCCCGATACTCGGCAAGGCGCTCTTCCGGAACCTTGCCATGATAAAAACGTTGGCGAATTCCCGCTTGATACTGGGCCGTAAACTCACCGAGACTGATTTCCTGCTGCCCTACCCGCACCAGAACAGCATCGTTGTCCTGCTCACTTTCAGCGGCAAAAGAAACCGACATCAACATCAATGCCAGCATCGTCAGCAGCCAACAATTGCGCCCGCGCAGCGACATCATTTGTAAGGTCCGGCGTGCAAGATCAGACTCGCCCATCGTTTCACCCAGTTCGCACGCTTATTTGTTGTGGCAGGTCAGACAAACAGCACTGCCACTCGGATCAATGCGCAGAAAGGTCGGATTATAATCAACATGAGGATCGTGACATGAGGCGCACTCAACATAGGGCTGAGGCTCACCGGCAAAGACCCCGCGCGTCCCTGTCCGGGTATAGAGCTTCATGTCAGTCTTCTCGAAGTCGGAAGTCCCTCCCTCGGTTGTTGTATTAACCCACCAGACGCGTGATGTATTGACGATTTTTGTCTCGGCATTATTAAAATCCGGGTCACGCCCTGGCCCGGTCGGGTTGGAGTTTGAATAACCACCACCAGCAAACTGGATACCAATCGGATGATCATTGGTGAGATCCTTGCCCAAATTGGTAATCACCGTCACCGGCCCGATACGGCCATTGACGCCGGAGGCCTGACCACTCCATATACCGGCAGAAAAGGAGAAGACATCGGCACCGGAACCCGGCTCATTGATCATCGAATCCATCGCTTGCGTACCATCATGACAAGACAGGCAGGCAACAGAAACCGAACCAACCGGCTCTATTTTACCATCAAGGGTCGTTGTCCCCATCTGGTCATAGGTTTGAAAACCGCTTGGATCAAGATGGCGGTTCCAGATTGGAACCGCAGCCGAGGCATCGCCCCCGTGCGGCGTATGACAGAAGACGCAGATTTCAGAAGTGCCACTGAAATTACTCGCGGCATTAATGCCGGCGCTACCAAGATTATGTTTGGTATTGAATATTCCTGCCTCTGCCGAGCGTTCAACAAAAACAAGAAATAGCAGCAAAAACAAAACAATACCAGGTACTTTAAGCCCAAGCTTGCCCATCTTCCCCCCAACTCCGATTGGCGCGCAATATGCGGCGGTATCCCACCAAGGCAAAACTTTATCACATTCGCAGGTAAGGCCGAAGACTGACGCTAAATGACTGCCACCTCCAGCCCGGCGAAACAACATGATTCATCAAGATCTCAGGACTTGTCAGGAATGGGTGATGGGCCAAGCATCACAGCCATCCAGTGAGTACGATCATTGCTTTCAAGGGCAATTTTTGCCGTGATCGTCAAAGGCACAGAAAGCAGCATGCCAACAGGACCCAGTACCCATCCCCAAAACACCAATGACAGAAACACCACCAAGGTCGACAGACCGAGACCACGCCCCATATAACGTGGCTCAATAATCGTCCCGACGAGAATATTGATGACGACATAGCCCAGAGCAACAAACATTGCCGATAACGGCCCGAGTTGGATCATGGCCAGCATGACAGCTGGCACAGCAGCAATAATCGAACCGATATTGGGAACAAAGTTCAGAGCAAAGGCCAGCACGCCCCAAAGCAGTGGAAAATCGACGCCAAGCCAGAACAGCCAGAGGCTTACCAACACGGCTGTAAGCAAACTAAACAAGGTCTTGATCGCCATATAACGATTGATGCTTGCTGCAACAGCCGTGGCACGCTCGAAACTTTTTCCCGGCCGTTTAAAGGCCAACCGCCACTTGGCCGGCAAGGCAGTGAGTTCGGTGAGTAGAAAGATGACCGTAATCAGGATTAAAAAACCATTGGTCAGGACACTGCCAAGACTACCCAGCAAGCCGGCAACCAAACGCATGACCTTGCCCGGATCAAGATATTCAAGAGCCACCTCGCGCGAGACAACGACGCCGTTACCGGCCAGCCATTGCAAAATCAGGCCAGCCCCTTCGCGCAATCGCTGCTGGTATTGCGGCAAAGCGCGTGAAAATGCCTCCAAAGAAGTGCCCAACAAGGCAGCAAACAGCAGCCCCAGCATGATCAAGAGCGAAATAATCAGGCACAGGGCGACCCCCTGAGGGAAGCCGTGACCTTGCAACCAGCGCAGTGCCGGAGCAAGTACAATGGCGATGAATACTGCCAACAGAAAAGGGATAAGAATCGCTGCTGATGCCTTCAAACCAGCAATGACAATCACAAATGCGGCGAACGATAGCAGTGTCCGTGAAGCGGTATGCTCTGCTATCGTTCGCCCTGCGCTATTCATAGCCGATGCTGCCGCTAACGGCAGCTATCGCTAGCGACTGGTATAGCTGATCTCGACGCGGCGATTCTGGCTCCAGGCCGCCTCGTTGTGCGCAGGATTGACAGGGCGCTCTTCACCATAACTGATAACTGCAATCTGCGAAGATGCAGCGCCCGAAAGCAGCATCAGATCGCGAACAGCATTCGCGCGGCGTTCACCGAGAGCCATATTATAAGGACGTGAGCCTCTTTCATCGGCATGACCAGCGAGTGTGACTGCAGCGCTGGCATGATCAGCAAGATAGCTGCCATGGGCGACAATACCGTCGCGATATTCAGGGCGGATCGTACTCAGATCAAAATCGAAATAAAACGTCCGCTGAGCCAGAGGACTGGATGGATCATCCAGAGGATGCCTCATCACAGGCGCAGGTTTCGCTGCTGACATCGAACGCGTCTTTACCGGAGCGGGCGGGGCCTTGGGCGCGTCTGCAACCTTCACAGGAGCCGTTGCGGTCGTACTGGCCGGAGTCTCTGCCGGAGTCGTCGCACACCCCGTCAGCCACAGTAACCCACCCACTATCAAGGCTATTCTATACATCCCCGTTCTCCTGTTTTCTTCTTGCAATGAGGTTTCAGCACATGCTCTGGACGCTGGCAGGCACAAGCCGGTTCCTCTTCTGGTATCGCGCCGCAACATACACCAAAACACCGCGATGAACAATGCCTGCCACAAACGTGTGTGCGGCCGACACTCTTCTCAGACTGTTTGAAACAGCTCTGCGAGTCGTTCACCGGGCTCATCCGCTTTCATAAAGGCTTCACCGACGAGAAAGGCATGCACCTGCCGTGAACGCATTTGGGCAACATCATCGGCAGCAAGGATGCCGCTCTCGGTAACCACCAGGCGGTTATCAGGAATCATCGATAAAAGATCAAAAGTTGTCGCCAAACGGGTCTCAAATGTGCGCAAATTACGATTATTGATGCCAATGAGCCGTACCGGCAGATGCAAGGCTCGTTCAAGCTCCGTGGCATCATGAACCTCAATCAACACATCCATACCCAGCTGATGACTGAGTTCAGTTAATTCATGCATCTGGGCATCACCGAGTGCCGCAACAATAAGCAGGATACAATCAGCGCCCATCACGCGCGCCTCATAGACCTGGTAGGCATCGATAATGAAATCTTTCCGCAGTACCGGCAACGTGGTCACTTCACGCGCTCTGCGCAAATAGTCTGCCGAGCCCTGAAAAAAGTCCTCATCAGTCAATATTGACAAACAGGCAGCGCCGCCCTTTTCATAGCTACAGGCAATGGCCGCAGGGTCAAAAGGATCACGCAAGATGCCGCGACTCGGTGAGGCCTTTTTTATCTCGGCGATAACCGCGGCCTGACCCTCGGTAATCCGCTTATCCAGAGCCTCGACAAAACCTCTTGCCAGGGGTGCGCCCACCACCTGGGCCTGTAATTGACGCAGTGGCAAGCGCTCACTGGCGGCAACAATCTCCTCGATCTTGCGCTGAAGAATACGCTGAAGAATATCGGCAGGAGCACTCATGCCTGCGCCTGCTTGCTCAGGCGTGCACTGGTTTCTACCAAGAGGGCCAGATGGCGGCCGGCTGAACCGTCATCAATAACGGCAGCAGCCCGTTCGACGCCAGCCGCAAGCGAATCACAAATACCCGAGACATAGATCGCCGCACCGGCATTGAGCAAAACAATATCGCGTGCCGCACCTGGCTCAGCTGTCAGTACAGCCTTCATCAGCGTCAGACTTGCTTGCACATCGGAGGCCTTGATGGCCTCCAGACCGGAACGTTGAATGAGGCCAAAATCTTTGGCCTGCAAGGTATATTCGCGGATTTCACCCTCTTTCAGTTCGGCCACCTGTGTTGGTGCCGCAATACTGATCTCGTCAAGTCCGTCATCGGCATGAACGACCATGACATGACGACTGCCAAGACGCCGCAATACTTCTGCCAATGGCCGCCGCCAGGCATCGTCAAAGACCCCGATGACCTGTCGTTCGGCCGCTGCCGGATTGGTTAATGGTCCAAGCAAATTAAAGATCGTCCGCACACCCATCTCACGCCGGGGACCAATGGCATGACGCATGGCACCATGGTGCTGCGGCGCAAACATAAAACCCATGCCGGCACTGCGCACACATTCCGCAACCTGCGCTGGCGAAAGATCAAGGTGTACGCCCGCCGCCGCCAAAACATCGGCACTGCCAGAAGAACTCGATACCGAGCGATTACCGTGCTTCGCTACGCGCGCGCCCGCAGCAGCAGCCACAAAAGCACAAGTGGTCGATATATTAAAGGTTCCCGAACCATCGCCCCCGGTACCGCAGGTATCCACCAAATGGACATCGCTTATTGGTACAGGCGTCGCCAATTCGCGCATGATCCCGGCTGCGGCGGTAATCTCGTCAACAGTTTCCCCTTTCATC
>JALWQD010000219.1 GCA_026994735.1 Gammaproteobacteria bacterium
TGCCTGGCGTTCAACTTCAATACCTTGACGAGCCAATTCATATAACGGCCGACCGTTGAGTTTAAGCGCAGAATACATCGGCGGAATCTGTTCAATCTCGCCAAGGAAAGCGGCCATAACCGTGGTAACCTGCTCCGGCGTGAAATCAATGGCGCCTTCATGGCGATAGATGACCTCACCCTCGGCATCTCCCGTCTTTGTACGCACCCCTAAACGTACACCGACCCGGTAGGTCTTGTCAGCCTCAAGCAAAAAAGAGGAAATCTTCGTTGCCCGCCCAAGACATATCGGCAGCATGCCACTGGCAAGGGGATCGAGACTACCTGTATGGCCAGCCTTACGCGCATGAAAGAGCCGTTTAACTCTCTGCAGCGCCGCGTTCGAGCTAATACCGAGAGGTTTGTCGAGCAATAAAACGCCATCAATCGAACGACCTTGGGGCCTGCGTCTGGCCATGTTAGTCCTCTCTGCCGCGACGGTCAGCCGCGACTGAAGCTTCTATTAATGCTTCAAGATTAGCACCGCGTTCAATGGATTCGTCATAGACAAAACGTAACCCGGGGACAATCCGTAAACGCATCCGTTGTGCCAATTCCCGGCGTAAAAAGGAGGAGGCCTTGTTCAACAAGTCTACCGTCGTGTCCACATCCTGAGATTTATCCAGCAAGCTGATATAGATCCGCGCATGAGAAAGGTCATGGGTCACTCTCACTTCTGAAAGGCTGACCATGCCAATGCGCGGGTCTTTTACAGACTGCTGTAACAGAACAGATAACTCACGTCGCATCTGCTCACCAACACGCCGCGCACGACTAAATTCACGTGCCATGTCGGGACTCTTCTCTTAAAAGGGTCAATCGCCTGCGCACTGTCAAAGTGTTCTCGCGACCTCAACCGATTCGAAAACCTCAATCTGATCACCGGGTTTGACATCCGTGTAATTCTTGACGCCAATACCACACTCGGTCCCAGCACGCACCTCACTGACATCATCACGAAAACGTCGCAACGATTCAAGTTCACCCTGATAAATAACAACATTGTCACGCAGAACACGGATCGGATTGCTCTTGCGCACCGAGCCTTCCGTCACCAAACAGCCTGCAATAGAACCAAATTTTGGTGACATAAAGACATCACGAACCTCGGCAAGGCCGATGATTTGTTCGCGAAATTCCGGCTTCAGCATACCGATCAAGGCCTGCCTGACTTCGTCAATGGCATCATAGATAACGCTGTAGTAATTCAGCTGTACGCCGGCATTCTCGGCCAATCGCCTGGCAGATGCGTCGGCACGCACATTGAAGCCAATGACAATCGCTGAAGAGGCAAGAGCAAGGTTAATATCTGACTCGGTAATACCACCGACACCGCGGGCGACAACCTTGACACGCACTTCATCATTAGACAGTTTGCAAAGTGCATCACATAAAGCTTCCGCAGACCCCTGCACATCGGTTTTAATCAGCAGATTAAGCTCCGACACATCCGCCTTGCCCATCCGGTCAAAGACATCCTCAAGCTTGCTTGCCTGCTGGCTGGCCAACTTCGACTCCCGCTCCTTCGATTGACGATAGAGCGCGACTTCGCGGGCCTTGCGCTCATTCGGCACCACAAGCACATCATCACCTGCTGAAGGGGTTCCAGAAAGACCAAGAACGACAGCAGGCATCGACGGGCCGGCCTCTGCAAGTTCATGTCCAGCATCATCAAAAAGCGCCCGCACACGACCATATTCACTCCCCGCCAGCAGAATATCCCCCTTCCGTAGTGTCCCTTTCTGCACCAGTACGGTAGCGACAGGTCCGCGACCCTTGTCGAGCGTTGACTCAATGACAGCGCCGCCCGCTGGCCCTTCTGCCACCGCTGTCAATTCCAACACCTCGGCCTGGAGTAGAATCGCATCAAGCAGGGCATCAACGCCGTCACCGGTCTTGGCTGAGACATTGACAAACATAACGTCCCCTCCCCAGTCTTCAGGTAACACCTCATGGGCCGTCAATTCTTGCCTGACCCTGTCCGGATCAGAACCGGCGGTATCAATCTTGTTAACCGCCACAATCATCGGTACATCAGCCGCTCGCGCATGCTGGATGGCTTCAATCGTCTGCGGCTTCACGCCATCATCAGCGGCAACAATCAAAATAACGATATCCGTGACTTCGGCACCGCGCGCGCGCATTGCTGTAAATGCCGCATGCCCGGGTGTATCAAGGAATGAAATACCGCCCTTTGACGTCTCGACGTGATAAGCGCCGATATGCTGGGTAATACCACCCGCCTCACCACTGGCGACACGACTACTGCGGATATAATCAAGCAGTGATGTTTTACCGTGGTCGACATGTCCCATGATAGTGACAACAGGAGAACGGGGCTTAGCCGTACCATCAGTGCTTTCAATACCGGCCAGCAAAGAATCTTCAAAGGCATTTTCTTGTAGTGGTTTAGCCTGGTGGCCCATTTCTTCGACAAGAATCATCGCCGTATCCTGATCCAGTGCCTGATTGATAGTCACCATGGAGCCCATCTTCATCAAAGCCTTGATAACTTCGGCGGCCTTAACAGACATTTTCTGGGCCAGCTCGGCGACAGTAATTGTCTCCGGAATCGTCACTTCACGAACAACCGGCTCCGTCGGCCGCTCGAAACCATGCTTCGGACGGTTTGAGCTATCAGCCGTCGCTCTGCCACGCACTTTTTTAGCTTTGCCTTTACGGCGATTCCCGGTCTTTTCACCCGTGACATGTAACTCGGCACGACCATAACGCGTTGCCTGCCCGGCCTCACCTCGACGCGGCTTCTTCGCTGCACGCTCACGCGGCGGGTTTGCAGGCGGTGGTGGAGTGGCGGCAGCAGCGGCCTCTGCCGCTTTACGTGCTTCTTCGCGGGCGACGGCCTCTTGCGCCTCTTTCTCGGCGGCAGCTTTTTCAGCGGCAAGGCGGGCGATTTCCGCCTGCTCGGCGGCAAGCTTCTCGGCTTCCTGGCGTTTCAGTTCGGCTTCTGCCGCCGCCGCGGCCTCTTCCGCCTGACGTTTACTCTCTTCTGTCGCTTGCTGACGGGCTTGCTCTTCTGCAGCCAAGTCGCCACGCATGACATAAGTCCGCTGGCGACGGAACTCGACGCTGACCTTTCGCGTAGCACGCGTTCGCTGACCGGCCCCCGGCCGGGAAACCGTTTGATTCAATTCACCCACAGTCTTGCGACGCAAGGTAATCTTGCGTGTATCACCCTCTGGGTCAGATTCTGCCGGCTTGTCTGTCGTTTGATGTCGCTCCCGCAGATGGGTCAAAAGCGTCATCTTGTCCTCGTCATTGAGTACATGTTCGCCATCCTGAGCCTTCAGACCCGCTTCCTTGATCTGCTCAAGAAGGTGATCGACAGGGATACCCACGACCTCGGCCAACTGCTTTACGGTTACTTCTGCCATGCAATACTCACTAAAATTAACAACATTACGGCATGCTTGGGCAGCATCTGCCCCAGACAAACCCTGGTCCTAAACGGACTCCTCGGCAAACCACGGTGCCCGTGCTGCCATAATCAGCTGACTCGCCCGCTCGGCGTCGAGCCCTTCTATTTCCAATAAGTCATCAGTCGCCTGTTCCGCAAGATCCTCCTGCGTGATGATGCCGGCCTTAACCAGCTTCGCGGCTAACTCATCATCCATCCCCTCAAGGGCCAGCAGATCTTCAGCAGGCTTGTCGCCGGCGTTATCATCCTCACTGGCGATTTCTCTTGTCAGTAACACATCGCGTGCGCGATCACGTAGCTCCTTGACAATGTTTTCGTCAAATTCTTCAATTTCAAGCAGCTCTTTTGCCGGCACATATGCCAGCTCTTCAATGCTCGAAAATCCTTCCTGAACAATAATCAGCGCAATTTCATCGTCAACATCAAGTTGTTCCTTGAACAAGGCCTGTGCCTTTGACATCTCGACTTCGCTTTTTTCTTCTGCCTGGGTTTCACTCATGACATTGAGCTTCCAGCCTGTCAGCTGGCTGGCCAGGCGAACATTTTGGCCACCACGTCCGATGGCCTGCGATAACTGATCTTCCGCAACGGCAACATCCATACTGTTCTTATCTTCATCAACAACAATGGAAGCAACTTCTGCCGGTGACATGGCATTAACAACAAATTGCGCCGGATTATCATCCCAAAGAACGATATCCACACGCTCGCCAGCCAATTCATTGGAAACACTCTGAACGCGTGAACCCCGCATACCCACACAGGCACCAACGGGATCAATACGCGGATCATTTGAGCGTACGGCAATCTTCGCCCGTAAACCAGGATCACGAGCAGCACTGATAATATCAATCAAACCCTCGCCTACTTCCGGCACTTCCAGCTTAAAGAGTTCTATCAGCAACTCTGGTGATGTACGGCTGACATGAAGCTGAGGGCCTTTCGGCTCTGAGCGAACAAGTCGCAGGTGACCCCGTAAACGATCGCCAGGACGCACCGATTCCCTTGGAATCAAGTCATCCCGGGAAACAATTGCATCGGCATTGCCCCCCAGGTCGAGGATCACGCTGCCCCGGTCAAGGCGTCTGACAATCCCAGTCACCAACTCGCCTTCACGCTCTTTATACTGCTCGACGACTTGCGCACGCTCGGCCTCACGTACTTTCTGGATAATGACCTGTTTAGCCGTTTGTGCAGCGATACGACCAAATGCCATCGACTCAATCTGTTCTTCTACCGCCCCCCCCACTTCGACCTCTGGATCCAGTTCCCGCGCCACCGTCAAACTGATTTGGCAGCCAGGCTGATCCATTTCCTGATCATCGGGAATAACCACCCAGCTACGAAACGTTTCATACTCGCCCGTTTTACGATCAATGGAAACATGAATATCGACTTCGCCACTATGGCGCTTTTTGGTCGCTGCCGCGCGTGCACACTCCATTGCCTCCAAACTGATCCCTTCCTCGATACCGCGCTCGTTGGCAACGGCATCAACCACCATCAGGATTTCCTTGCTCATATGACAATTGCCTCTGCGCACTCCACCCAAAAATGTTCAAATTGATGGCCCCCGACGCGCCTCGTCAATATCGACCAAGGGCAGGTCTGC
>JALWQD010000220.1 GCA_026994735.1 Gammaproteobacteria bacterium
CGCTACGATTGATGGTGGCAGATGCGGGTCCTTTTTACGAAAACGTGCTTTCGCATATGGCCTTCCTGCCATCAGTGTTGAGATCATGATTTTCAGAAAAGAGTTGTTTGCGCCCTTGCGCTGACCATTGCTGTCAGCATTTTTCTTTGCCGCCAGGTAGTCGTGGTTTTCTGCATGTCTTTTTCTTTGCTCCGATAACGGTTGCCACCATTAAAGTCTCGCCTGCAGCTGACCGATAAGGCAGACGGGAGCGGTGAATATTTCCTCATTGGAAGTATATCCGCTAAGAATGACGACACCGGCCCGTGTTGCTTGCGTGTCACGGTGTAAGCTGGAGATATCGACCATGCCACAGATTATTAATACAAACGTTGCCTCACTGACTGCGCAGCGTAACCTCAACCGTACCCAGTCAGACATGTCGACTGCCTTGACCCGCCTGTCTTCAGGTCTGCGAATCAATAGTGCCAAAGATGATGCCGCAGGTCTTGGTATTGCCCAGCGTATGACCTCACAGATTCGAGGCCTGGATCAGTCGATTCGTAATGCCAATGATGCGGTATCACTGTCACAGACCGCTGAAGGTGCATTGAGTACCGGCAGTGACCTGCTGCAGCGTGTGCGTGAACTGGCCGTTCAGTCTGCCAATGCGACCAACTCAGCGTCAGACCGCCAGTCAATCAACTCGGAAGTTTCCCAGTTGATAGGCGAGCTGGATCGTGTTGCCCAGACGACGGAATTCAATGGCACGAAATTGCTCGATGGTACTTTTGGTACGGCTGCTTTCCAGATTGGCGCCAATGAAGGGCAGACGATTATTGCCACTACCGGCAACTTCCGTACCAGCCAGTACGGCAACTACCGGGCCACAGGAACCGCTACCTCGGCCAATACCGTGGCCGCTGCCGGCTCTGAAACATCCCGTGCTGCGACTGCCCAGGCGATTACCATCAATGGTGCTCTCGGCTCATCAACAATTACACCTGCGACCAGTTCATCGGCCAAGGCTGTGGCAGAAAAGATCAATAATGTTACCGGCACCACCGGTGTGACAGCGACAGCGAATACCGAACTCGATATCAGTTTTAGTGCTGCTGGTTCCTATACCCTGAATGTGAGCTCGGATAATACGTCGGCACAGACAATCTCCTTCTCGCTGACTGCTACCTCGGGTTCAGCCGGTCTGACAGGCGCCCTGAATGCCATTAATGATGTCTCATCAAAGACGGGCGTCACTGCTGAGTTGAATGCTGCCGGCACGGCCATCACTTTGACCAATGCCTCGGGTAATGATATCAAGATCCAGGATACGGCGACGGCAAATGCCGGTAATGTTACCGTTGGTACGGTGACTCTGACGGCTGATTCTGTTGCTGAAGGCACAATTGTTACCGGTCAGGTTCTGCTCAATTCCGAGAAGTCCTACAGTGTCACCGAAGCAACTGGCGGCAATTTCTTTGCTTCCAGTGCGACAGCTGCACTGCAGTCGGTGTCAACGATTGATGTTTCGTCGGTTGATGGCGCCAATGCCGCTCTGAGTATTGTCGATAGTGCGCTGACAACCATTGTCAGTCAGCGAGCTGATTTCGGTGCTTTGCAGAATCGACTCGAATCGACAATCTCAAATCTTTCTGTCAGTTCCGAAAACCTCAGTGCTGCCCGTTCGCGAATCCAGGATACGGATTTCGCCAAGGAAACAGCGATGATGACTCGAGCACAGATCCTGCAACAGGCCGGTGTCTCGATTATCCAGCAGGCCAACCAGCTGCCACAGCTGGCCCTGTCATTGCTGCGGTAATCAGTCTTTGAGTGTTATCCCCCGGAGGTTTATCTCCGGGGGATATTCATAGCAGTATCTCCTCAATTCCGGGTGTTTCGTTATATTGTCCATAAGCGATGATGGCGAAAGCTGATGGAAAAGATGTCGTGAGGTGAAACGATGACAACTTTATTCAATATGATGGCCCTTGATTTTTCTTCAGGGCATTCGTCAGCCAAGAGTGTCGTCATGTCATCGGCCTATTCGTCGGCCAATACAGACGTCGTCTTTGTACGGAATAACGATAATGCCGAGCCGGTAATTCAGACAATGACCGAGTCAAAACCTTCTTCCGAAACCGTAGCCGAAGCGATTGTTCAATTCCAGGAGCATGTCCAGAATTTGCGCCGTGAGCTTGAGTTCAGTTTTGATGAGCAGAGTCGCCGAGTCATTATTACCGTCCATGATGCCGATACAGGGGATGTCGTTCGGCAAATTCCTTCTGAGGAATTTATCAAGATGGCCCGTCACCTGCAGGAAACGGAATCATCAGCAATTTTTGATAATGAGGCTTGACTGAAGAACCTTTATTGTCTTTCGGCATGAAAATTGCTTTATAAATTTAAAAGAGAGTTTTCTGAAGCGTGGAGGTAGGGTCAAATGGTCGGAATAACCTCGTCTGTTGGTCTTGGATCAGGACTGGATATTCGTGGCATTGTTGAGCAGGTCGTTGCGGCTGAATCTGACCCGGGGCTGAATCGTGTCAATCGCAGGGAAGCACGGATCCAGGCACGATTATCTGCCCTGGGAACGTTCAAAGGAGCTTTGTCAGGGTTTCAGGGTTCTTTATCCGCAGTCAAAGGTCAACTTGATTTTAATGCCCATACGGCAGTGTCGAGCGATGATAGTGTGGTCACTGTGTCTGCGGCAAAAGGTGCCACTGCCGGCAAATATGTGCTCAATGTGACGCAATTATCTGCCGCTCATGCGCTGACTACCGACAGCACACTGACGAATGCCCAGTTTGCCAGTACCAGCGATCAGTTGGGGACGGGTACTTTGACCTTCAAGTTTGGCACCACAGCCTATGATGCACAAACGGACACCTATACTTCATTCAATCAGAATCCCGATAAGGGGACGCAAACAGTTACGGTAAGCGATGGTAGTCTGGAAGGGGTTCGTGATGCCATTAACGATGCCAATATCGGGGTTTCGGCCTCAATTATCTATGATGGTAGTTATTATCGTCTGGCAATCAATGGCAAGGATGGGGCTGCCTCCAGTATGGAGGTTTCGGTTGCTGATGATGATGGCAATGGCACGGATGCAGCCGGCCTGTCACTTTTGGCTTTCAATAATACGGCTACCAATATGCAGCAGACAGTCGCTGCTCAAGATGCTCAGCTGACACTCAATGGTGTGGCCATTTCGAATCCCAGCAATGCCCTCAGTAAAACAGTCAGCGGTCTGACCATGGATCTGCAATCGCTAGGGACAGCCGTGGTTGACGTCAGTGCCAATGTCAGCGAGCCGCAGTCGGCCATTGTTAAATTTGTCAAAGGTTATAATGATCTCATCAAGACGATGAATGACTTGACGGCCTATGACCCGGAAACGCGGCGTGCAGGTGCTTTACAAGGGGAAATATCCCTGCTCACAGTGCGTTCCCAGATTCGTCAGACCTTCTCTCGCCCTATCGTTGGCCAGGAAGATTCCCCTTATCATATCCTTGCTGACATCGGTATCAAGCTCAATAGTTCTGACGGTACGATGGAAATCGATAATGCCAAGCTTGAAGAAGCCTTGCGAACAAACCCGCAGGCGGTAGCCGCCCTGTTTGGTGAACAGGGCCAGTCGACGGACCCACTGATCAGCTATTCATCTGCGAAGGCCAATACAGTAGAAGGGCGCTATGACATCAATGTCAGTCAGTTAGCAACGCAGGGTGACTATACCGGCTCGGCAGCAGCAAATTTAACGATAACATCCGGCACCAATGATACCTTCAATTTCCTTGTCGATGGTATTAGTGCTGCTGTCAGTCTGACACCTGGTACTTATACAGCGGCAGCATTGGTGACCGAATTGCAGACCCAGATTAATGGTGTCACTGCCTTTTCGGAAGCGGGGAAATCGGTTGTTGTCAGCGAAACTGCGGGTGTTTTTAGTGTCATGTCAATGAGCTATGGCTCGCTTTCAGCGGTTGATGTGACCGGGGGGAATGGCAAAGTGGGATTATTTGGTGCATCTGCTGTTGCGACTCCGGGGATTGATGCTGCCGGCAGTATAGGTTCGACTGCGGCAACGGCTGAGGGTCAATCTCTGACCGGAACGGGCGCTGCTGAAGGTTTGCAATTATCCGTGACCGGCGGCGCAGTGGGCAGTCGAGGGACGTTAACGCTCTCACGTGGTTATGCCGAGCGTCTGGATATTATTCTTGATCGCATGCTCAATAGTAACGGTACCCTAGAGAGTATCAATCAGGGAATAGACAGTCAGCTTGGGCGTATCGGTGATGATCGTACGCGTTTACTCAGGCAGCGCAGCAGTTTACAGGCGCGATTGACAAAGCAATTTGTTGCTCTTGATGCCTTGGTCGGAAGACTGCGGTCAACGAGTAACAGTCTTGCCAGTCAGTTGGCGTCATTACCAAAGATTGGTGGCTAAAGTAAAAGGTGGTTTTATCGGGGGCGTCAATGACGATCCTTTTTTGTTTTGCGGGGAAATGAGGAGATGAGGCAATATGAATTCAAGTCTGGCATTAGGTGAGTATCGGCGCTATGGTATCGTTAACAAGGTTGAGTCAGCCACTCCACATCGTTTGATTCAGATGCTGATGGCGGGGGCGTTGCAGAAAATTACGGTTGCCAAGGAAGCGCTTGCCCGCCAGGATACGGCGGTGAAAGGGCAGCAGATCAGTTGGGCGATCTCCATCATTGATGGTTTGCGGGCCAGTCTGGATAAGTCGATTCCTGGCGGTGCGGCCGAGAACCTCGATGATCTTTATGAATATATGAACCGCCGTCTGCTGGAAGCTAATTTACGTAATGAGGTTAGCTATCTCGATGAGGTCAGTGATTTATTGAATGATATTAAGGGAGCCTGGGATGCGATTCCCGAGGAAATCATTCTTGAACATGCGAATAAGGTCAGTAATGCCACTTGATAGCGGTCATTTGACGGCGACTACCCTCAGTGATATCGATGGCCTGACAGAAAAGATGCATGAACAGGCGATGGCCGGTGACTGGCTTGCGCTGGCAGATTGCGCCGCTGCCCGCCAGGAGGTTATTGCTGCCATGTCATTGGCCAGTGAGCCAA
>JALWQD010000221.1 GCA_026994735.1 Gammaproteobacteria bacterium
ATCAAAGGGTTGGCTGTGGATTGTGACAGCCCATGCAAGGCCCCCAGAATGGGGACGCCGGCTTTGCTAAGGCTGGCCATTTGGCGTGAGAACTGGATCAGGTCAACGTCTGATACGTGTTGCGGGTATATCTTTGCCAGGGACAGGGCTGTCTTTTTTATCGGTTTGATTTCATCAATCTTGACGGGAATCAGGCCATCATCCTGCAAGCGCGTAGCAACGGCGCTGGCATTGCCGGCTTCCATGGTTCCTTCACGGGCCTTGCCCAGATGTCCGCGGGCTTTGTATGCGAAGAGAGGCATCGTTGTCAATCTACCCAGCCACTGATACGCATCACTTCGGAGACTGACGTGATGCCTTCAATGGCCAGTTTCATGGCGCTGTCGAGCAAGGGGATGAAGTCTTCCTGCTGCAGAGCGGCTTGCTTGAAGGCTTCATGGTCACCTTGCCGCAGGGTTCGGGCTAAATCGGCATCAATTTCAAGTATTTCATAGACTGCAGCCCTGCCTTTGTAGCCAGTCTTGCTGCAGCGATGACAGCCTTTTCCGCGGGAAAATTTTGCCGTTTCTGGCAACGGTAGCGATAAACTTTCGAACCAGCTTTTTTCAGCTGTGCTCAATGACCTTTCTTCATGGCACTCCGGGCATATTTTTCGGATCAGCCGCTGGGCAACAATGGCATGTACGGCAGAGGCAATGAGAAAGCCTTCAACACCCATATCAAGCAGCCGAATAGCCGTGCTGATAGCGTCATTGGTGTGTAATGTCGACATCACCAGATGTCCGGTGATCGATGCTCGCAAGGCAATCTCCGCCGTTTCCCGGTCACGAATTTCGCCAACAAGAATAATATCCGGGTCCTGGCGCAGTGTCGTGCGCAGTACGCGGGCAAAATCGAGGCCGATTTTCGGGTTGACCTGCACCTGGTTGATTCGGGGTAGGCGGTATTCAACAGGGTCTTCAACAGTAATTATTTTACGCTCAGGATCATTCAACTCATTGATTGCAGCATAGAGCGTGGTTGTTTTTCCGCTCCCTGTGGGGCCAGTGACAAGCAATAATCCATGCGGCCTGTGAATGGCTTTTTCGAGACGTTCCCTGGCGCTATCCTGGAGACCAATATGGTCGATATTCTTGACCCCCTCGGAATGGTCCAGCAAACGCATGACAACGGCCTCACCGTATTGTGTTGGCATGGTTGAAAAGCGCACATCAACGGATGCCTGCTTGAGCTTGATATTGAAACGCCCGTCTTGCGGTAAGCGCCGTTCAGAAATATCGAGACCGGCCATTAACTTGAGGCGTGAAACGAGGGCCGGGGCAATGGCCTTCTCGTCCATGATCTGTTCCTGTAAAACACCGTCAATCCGGCGGCGTATCCGCAATACCTTTTCGTCCGGTTCGATATGAATGTCTGATGCCTTGACAGCGAGAGCGCTTTCGAAGAGGGTTTCGATAAGGCGGACGACAGGGGCTTCAGATTGTTTGTCATCAAGATCGATGTCTTCGAGGGCAATACTGCTATCGGCAATGTCTTCCTCAACTTCTGAGGCAAGACTGCCGTAATCGGCATCTCCCTGGTAGGCCTGGTCGATAAGTTGCAGCAATTTGGATTCCCGTACCACGGCAAGGTTGATCGGTGTTTTCAGAATGCGGCAAAGATCATCGTAGGCAAAGATATTAGTGGGGTCAGACATTGCAACCAGCAAGGTGCCATTCTCGCTGGCGCTGAGTGCCAGGGCACGGTAGCGACGGGCTGTTGTTTCCGGTATACGTTTGACGATTTCGGGGCGCAGTGGGTACTGCTCGAGGTCAACAAAAGGGATGTCCAGTTGCTCTGAAAGCAGCGTTAATAATTGATCTTCCGCAATCAGACCGAGATCAATGAGCGCACGGCCCAGCTTCTGACCACTGTTCTTCTGTTCATCCAGTGCCTGTTCGAGTTGTGCCTCGTTGATCAATCCATGTTCGACGAGCAGGTCGCCAATACGTATACGCTTTTTTTTCTGCATTGTCAGTTGCCTGCCATTTTGCTGGCCGATTGCTTGAGTTGTCGCAGGCGGCGCTTGATCAATGTTGCAAGCTTGTTTTTCCCGGCAGAAGTTCGGGCCGCCATTTGATAGGCCTGCTCTGCGGCTTGCCATTGGGCAAGACCTTCGAGACTGACCGCGAGACCGAGCCACCAGTCTCCGCGCGCGGGCCTGTCCTGTAATAAACGGCGATAAAGGTCGGCGGCTTTTGCTGGCTGATTATTCTGGATTAATGCGGAGGCCAGGAGTGAGTAATATTCAGGTTCAGAACGGATATCCGGCCCCGACTTGTTGAGTAGGTGAATGGCTTCATTGATTTGCTTCTGGTTCAGCAACAGACGGGCATAGAGTCGTGTTAATAGCGGATCGTTAGGTGTTACCCACAAACCTTTGCGCAGTGCTTCCTCAGCCTCGCTTAAGCGCCCCTGATTAATTAATATTGCGGCCAATGATGCGCGTGCTTTGGCCAGTTTCGGAGCTAATTCAACGGCTTTTTTAAACGCTTTGAGCGCTTTTTTTGTCTCTCTTGCGGCCAGGGCTTGTTGCCCTTGTTGCCAGCTCTGTAATGCCTGTTGTGAGCGTGACATGGGCCGTACTGTCATCTGCAAATGAGCATTATCCGGAGCCGTTTTCTTGTTTGCAACAAGAAGGGGTCTTGCTGCGCTCACTGGCTTCAGAGCAACCTTCGGAGGGTTTCTTTTATCCCGGCTGGCCAGTGGCGATTTTTCCATACGCTTGAAATGTTTTTTTGCCGATTCTGGTGGCTGTTTGCTTGCGGCCGCGCTTGTTGTTTTATGCTGTTTTTTAAGGCTGTCCCTGATGTTTGTTGTTATTGGACTGCGGACAGCCGCTGCATCAATGATCGTTGCCGCATTGGCGATCCTTGAGGTTTCTCCGCTGTCGTCGGGCAGTGATCCGATATAGACGCCCGTGAGTGTTGCCAGCAGTGCCAGTAGGACGCGTCCCGACTGGCGGCTCAGCCGCCATTTTGATGACCCATAATGGTTTGCACTGACGCCGGCGTGGACTGCTGCGCTGCTTGTCGTTGTCCCTTGCCGTTGTTCAAGATCAATGAGCATTTGATTGATCAGGCTCATGTCACGGCAACCGAATTGATAATGAGCGCAAAAATGATCAGGCAACAGGCGACCAGCCCGGCGGTCACAAAACGTCGCCTGGGGGGGGGCATGAGGCCGAGCGTATCGTCGTTGGCGCGCGTGATATGCCGTGGCTCGATACGGCTTATGCCCTGTCCAAAAGTGACCAGCATGGCCTTGTGGGCGAGGATATGAATAAGGCGTGGGATGCCTCCACTGGCCTTATATAATTGCTTGATCGCTGCTGGCGAAAAGATCAGTCGCCCCATACTGCCAGCAATCAGCAAACGGTGCTGGATGTAGGCGCGTGTTTCGTCAAGGTTCATTGGCCGTAATTGATGGCTGAATGTAATACGTTGTTTGAGCTGGCGCAGATGATGCTCTGCCAGGCGAAAGTCCAGTTCCGGCTGGCCAAAGAGAACGACCTGTAGCAATTTGCGTTTTTCTGTTTCCAGATTGGTCAGCAGTCGCAGTGCTTCCAGTGTGCCGTCTGCTATGGTCTGTGCTTCATCAATAATCAGTACGACCTGTTTGTCAGCAGCAGCAAACTGGATCAATGCCTCGTTCAAACATTTCAGGAGATAGTGTTGTCCCTGATTCCGTGGGTATTTGACGGCTAATTCATCGGCCAGAGCACGATTCAGGCCCGAGGCCGTTAAGTTTGGGTTGGGTAAATAAGCGGCGACGAAATCTTCCTTTGGCAGGCTGTTCAGTAGCTGACGACATAACAAGGTTTTTCCTGTACCCACCTCGCCGGTTATTTTGATAAATCCTTCGCCTGATTTAAGGGCAATCAAGAGGGTATTGAGTGCTTCCTGGTGACTGCCCCGGTTAAAGAAATAGCTGGTATCGGGAGTCAATGAAAAGGGGGCTTCCTGGAGATTGAAATGTTGCCGGTACATACGTCTCTCCGACTATTTTGAGGAAGTGAAATCAATCATTTGGCTGGCCTTTTGTGCCCGTTCAAAGACGTTGTTAATGCCTTTCATGGAGGCTGTCCAGTCTTCATTGCCAGTAATGACAACCGGGCGCAGAAGGATCACCAGCTCTGTCTTGCGCGTGACTTTCTGCTTGTGACGAAAGAGATATCCTATTGCCGGTAAATTTCCCAGCAGTGGGACCGAGGCGACATTATCCAGCGTCTGATCCTGCATCAGGCCGCCGATGACAACGACTTGTCCATTGCGTGCCCTGACGATTGAGTCTGATTCCCGGATCGTGGACTGGGCCAAGGGTAAGACGAGACTGTTGTCTTTGTTTATGTTGATTTCCTTGACCTTTTCCTTGACCTCGCTGACAGAAGGATGGATATGCAAGGTGACATCATTGTTGTCACTGATTTCGGGAATAACATCAAGAGCGACGCCGGAAAAAAACGGTGTTAATTGCACGTCGACAGATTGGTTACTGTTGGCGCTGCCGGCGAGTGTGGTGCTTTCCGTGTTGATATCGGTGACGAAAAACTCGTCAGTCCCCACTTTGATGACGGCCTTTTGGTTGTTGACCGTCGATACCCTTGGGCTGGAGAGAACATGGACATTACCCTGGGTTTTGAGGAATTCCAGGAAGCCATTGAAATCACCCAGGTTCAGGCTCATGGCAAACATGCCGCCAAAGGCACTGGCCATATCACTGCGAATGCCAGCCAGGTTGCCTGGGTCAAGGGCATTGTTTTGATTGCGCAGGATACTTGATCCCGTACTGAATAATGAGTTCCCGCCGAATTGCCCGGCAAGAATAGACTGATCACCACTGCGGGCCAGTAATGACCAGTTAATGCCACTCTGGAAGCTGTCATTGAGGGTGACTTCGATAATCTTTGCCTCAAGGATGACCTGTCGCTGGATGATGATCTGGGTTGCCTTCAGGTATTCTTCGACAGCCCGTAATTCATTCGGCATGGCACGGACAATCAGGATGCCGGAC
>JALWQD010000222.1 GCA_026994735.1 Gammaproteobacteria bacterium
ATTGCCGATGCACAAAAAGGAACCTTGGTGACATTGACTGCGGAGGCCAGTATGGCTGTTGACAGTGATGAGGTGATTGTCGATTTTCGTGTTCAGGCAGAGGCCAAAGATACGGCGGGCCTGGCATGGAGAGTAGATGAGCTTAGCCGGCAGATTGCCCGACAACTGGCATCCGAAAAAGGTCTCCAGCTGGCAACACGCAACCGCCGCTTGCAGCCATTGCATCATTATGATCGTGATCAAGGCAAGAGCGTTCGTGATGGTTGGCGTTTACTGCAAGTAACGCGGATTAGACGCCACCGCTTGAAGGCCGTGAGTAACTGGTTGGCAAAAATTGAACAAAGGGGGGCGCAACTTGATCATTTGCAATATCGCCTTTCTCAGGAGAAGGCTTTAGCTGTGCAGGCTCAGTTACGGCGACAGGCGATCGCCAGCTTTCGCCGTCAGGCGGATGAGATTGCTGTTGCCCTGGGCGCCGACAGTTACCGGATTATCCATTTATCTACGGCGGCAAATTCTTCTCCTCAGCCAATGCCCGAGCAGCGACTGATGATGGCCGTCGCAGCTGACAGCGGGCCGTCACTTGCCGCAGGAAAACAGGATGTGACCTTACATGTTTCCGGGCAGATCCTGCTGCCGGAGAAGGTTTTTTTCCCTGGGCAGCAGACGGCAGACCAATGAGTCTGTAAAGGCACCCAAAGCATGTTGTTTATTGACGGAGCGGAGCAATACGCGATATAAATTGACATATAAGTATATCCTAATATACTGATCGCCTATGAAGATGAGCTTGCGACAAGAGATTGCCATTGTCCTCGTGATCAAGACGGTTGCCATCTTTAGCATCTGGTGGTTATTTTTTTCGGCAGATGAAATGCCGGAAACGCCTGTGAAACATGTCCTTGCCGGTCATCAAGGATCGTCTATGCCATCTTATAAGGAGTTGCAATGATGGATTCGCTGGTAGAAGTCTCACGTATGCAGTTTGCATTCACGGCACTGATTCACTTTATCTTTGTTCCTTTGACATTAGGTTTGAGTTTCCTGCTGGTGATTATGGAAACGGTTTATGTTATTACGGGAAAGGAAATTTACCGTGACATGACCCAGTTTTGGGGCAAGCTTTTTGGTATCAATTTTGCCATGGGAGTGACTACCGGACTGACCATGGAGTTTCAGTTTGGCACGAACTGGGCCTATTATTCCCATTATGTTGGTGATGTCTTTGGTGTGCCACTGGCGATAGAAGGCATGATGGCCTTTTTTCTTGAATCGACTTTTGTCGGTTTGTTCTTTGTTGGCTGGAAACGACTGACGAAATACCAGCATCTGACGGTAACATTTCTTGTTGCCATCGGTTCCAATATGTCGGCATTGTGGATATTGATTGCCAATGGCTGGATGCAAAACCCGGTCGGTGCTGTCTTCAACCCCGAAACCATGCGCATGGAATTGTCGAGTTTTTCCGCCCTGATATTCAATCCGGTGGCACAGGCCAAATTTGTCCATACCGTCAGCGCTGGCTATGTTACCGGCAGTACCTTTGTCCTCGCCATCAGCGCCTGGTATTTGCTAAAGGGACAGCACATTGAATTTGCCAAACGATCATTTGCCGTCGCTGCTGGTTTTGGCCTGGCAGCAATCATGTCGGCAATTATTCTCGGTGATGAATCGGGCTATACCCTTGGTGATGTCCAGAAAGCCAAGCTGGCGGCGATGGAAGCCGAGTGGGAGACGGAGTCAGCACCCGCGAGTTTGACACTCTTTGGTTTACCGGACCAGGAAGCAATGGAGACGCATTATGCCATCCGGATTCCCTATCTCCTCGGTCTGATTGCGACACGTTCTATCGATGAGCCCGTTGAAGGTTTGAAAGATATTATTGAGCGCAATGAGCGACGGATTGCGCGTGGCATGATTGCCTATGGTGCTTTGCAGCGTTTTCATGACAGTGGTGGTCAGGATAAAGAGGCCTTGGTTGTGATCCGCAAGTATGAGGCTGATCTCGGCTACGGTTTGTTATTGCGCCGGTATACTGACAATGTTGAGGATGCCAGCGAAGAACAAATTCATCAGGCAGCTCTGGCCTCTGTGCCACGCGTGGCCCCCCTGTTCTTCAGCTTTCGGATTATGGTTGCCTGCGGCTTTCTGTTATTGCTGACCTATTTATTAGCTGCCTGGAATGTTTACCGGAATGCCTTTTACAAGAAGCCGTGGTTGTTACGGCTGGCCTTCTGGTCGCTGCCATTACCTTGGATCTGTGTCGAGTTGGGATGGTTTGTCGCCGAGTATGGCCGTCAGCCATGGACGATCAGTGGCATCCTGCCTACCTGGCTATCGACGTCGAGTCTGTCGGCAAGTTCGGTTTATACCAGTCTTGCGGCTTTCGTCATCTTTTATCTTGCGCTGACCGCAGTGGAGATGTATCTGATGTTTAAATATGCCCGCAAGGGACCAAGCCTTTTAAAGGCGCATTGAGCGAGGGATACGACGATGTTCGAATACGAAACATTGAAGGTTATTTGGTGGGCATTGGTTGGATTTTTGCTGATCGGTTTCATAATTACCGATGGCTTTGATCTTGGTGTGGGTGCTCTTTTGCGATGGATTGGTCACACGGATGAAGAACGACGTGTGATCCTGAACTGTGTTGGCCCCACCTGGGATGGTAACCAGGTCTGGCTGGTTTTGGGGGCGGGAGCAATCTTTGCTGCTTGGCCACAAATCTATGCCAGTGCTTTTTCGATACTCTACCCGGCTATGCTGGCAGCGTTGTTCGCACTCTTTTTCCGCCCAACAGGTTTTGAATATCGCAGTAAGCTGGCCTCTCGTCATTGGCGTAATTTTTGGGATTGGGGACTGACGGTTGGCGGTGTTGTACCAACATTGGTTTTCGGTGTTGCTTTCGGTATCTTGCTCACTGGTTTGCCTTTTCATTTCGATCGTGAGATGCGTGTTGTTATCGACGCCGGGATTGTTGAGAGCATTTCGGCATTTTCATTGCTCAGCGGTCTGGTTGCCGTAGCGATGGTGATGATGCATGGGGCAGCCTTTCTCAATACCAAAACATGTGCAGTGATTCAGCAGCGTGCGCGCAAGGCGATGAAAATCGCCGCCATTATGTTGATGTTTTTATTTGCTCTTGCCGGTGTCTGGGTCAGTGTCGGCCTGTCGGGTCATATCATTAGCCAGATCGGTGATGTTAATTCAGCGCTGGCGCCGACGGCCAAGAGTGTGACGCTGGCTGCTGGTGGCTGGATGGATAATTATTCCCGCATGCCCTGGATGGTTGTGGCACCGATAGTGGTTTTTGTTGCAGCTATCATGGTTATTCTGCTGTCAAAGCGGCCGGTCCTGGCTTTTCTGGCCAGCGGTGTCAGTTTGGCGGGGGTTATTCTGACCGCAGGGTTTGCTTTGTTTCCCTTTATGTTGCCATCAATGACGTATCCCGATCATGGCCTTACGGTTTGGGATGCCAGTTCCAGTGAGTATTCTCTGGCCTTGATGTTGTTGGCAACTATCCTCTTTATGCCATTGATTATTGCCTATACCAGCTGGGTTTACCGTGTTCTCCGGGGGCCGATAAGGGTTGAGGATGTGCGCCGAAATGATTATGGCATGTACTAGTGTCGGCGAATGTGTTGTTTTTTGTACGGCCGGCTGGTTAGCGGCAAGGATTGAAATCAGTATTTACAGGCCGTGGGAGGTCATTTGATGTGGTATTTCACCTGGATACTTGGCGTTTTACTGGCCTGCGCAATGGGAGTGCTGGCGACAATCTGGTATGAGTTCCACTCGCAAGATTAGTCGGTTGCTCTGATGTTGTGGCCGTGTTCTGGCCACAGTGTCGGTGTATCGCCACTGCTCCAGGGGGGGTGCTTTTTCATGACTTGCAGGAACACGGGGCTGTCCTCAAAGCTCTTCAGCCAGTTTTGCAGGCCGGGAAGCTTAAGGCTTTCGAAGTGGCTGCGATCGACAGCAGCAAACTGGCGTACAAATGGCAGCAGGGCATAATCAGCCAGTGTTTTTTGTTTACCTAACAGGGCCTTGCCCGCATGTGTGCGTAAACATTCGTCGAGCCTGGTGAGCATGGGCAGGCACTGTTGACGGAGTTCCGTGACCGTTTGTTGCGGGTGGTGGAGATGATATTTGTAGGCATCAAGACGAGGCTTAAAATGTTCGTCATTGTCATCGATCAGTGCTTCAGTTGCCGCTCTATTTGCGCTTAACCAGCCTTCCGGATCATGCCTGCTCAAGGCCCAGCGCATGATGTCACGACTTTCCTCAATGACGCTGTTGTCAGCTAATTGCAAGACAGGAACGGTTCCCTTTGGTGAGAGTGCGAGCATTTCCGCCGGCTTGTTGCGCAGGGCGACTTCCCTTAGTTCACAGGAAATATTGGCGCTCGCCAGTGCCAGGCGAGCGCGGATCGCATAGGGGCAGCGACGAAAAGAGTAAAGAACGGGATAGCTCATGTCAGTGCCCTGTCCTTTGCACATCGCCTGTTGGCCGTCGCAGGTGTTTGCTGGTGCAATGGCGGTCAGGACTTTGTTCTTGAATGAAGGCTTGAGGATCTGCGCACAACAGCGCCACAGTGCGGACGGAGTCAGCCCGCTTGCGTTGTTAATGTGTTGTTTTTCTTTAGCTGTTTCTGTTGAACCTGGCCGATATGCTGTTGTTGCCGTTGTTCGGCAAGTTTGACCTGGCGTTGACGCTCACGCAGGCCCATGCGTTTTTTATCGGACAAGTCTTCATGGCAATGAGGGCAGGAGACACCTTCTTCATAATATTGCGAGGCAATGTCTTTTGGCGAGACAGGCCGCCTGCAAGCAAAACATTGTTGGTAGATACCGGGCGCAAGCTGATGATTGACCGAAACGCGGCCGTCAAAAACAAAGCATTCTCCTTGCCAGAGGCTGTCGTTGCTGTCAATTGCTTCAAGATAGCGGAGAATGCCGCCGTCGAGCTGAAAGACCTGCTCAAAGCCCTGTTGCAGCAGATAAGCGGAAGCTTTTTCGCAGCGGATGCC
>JALWQD010000223.1 GCA_026994735.1 Gammaproteobacteria bacterium
GATATGCCGGATATTAGAGAGGATTTGATACCGGAACGGCCAGCGAACCTGCGAGTTGAGATCCTGCCGTTGCCGAAGCGGGATGCGATCGTTGTTCCACATGAACAGATTCGTCAGCAGCTCGTGGAGCAATTACCACCACTCAATCCTGAGCTGTCAGCGCCACTGACGCATGAGAAAAAAATGACGCGCGCTGCGGTGATGCCAGTCATCAAAGAGTCGTCGCTTGCCCGGGTGACAAGCCCGGCACGCTCGCCGGTAAAACAGCAAACGCTGACGGCCAAGAAACCGCCAGGCGCTGGCGGTTGGCAGTTGCAGGTTGGCAGTTTTGGCAATGTTGTCAATGCACAGCGCTTGCAGCAGCGTATCAAAAAAGCGGGTTTCCCTGCTTTTCTTCAACAATCAGTAACAGCGGGCAAGAGGAAGATGGTGCGTGTGATGGTTGGTCCTGTTGTTTCGCGTCAGCAGGCAGGGAGCTTGCAACGACGATTACTGAAGAAGCTGGGACTGAAAGGGTTGATAGTGAGCAGCAAAGGGAAGTAGACAGAATGTTGGCAGCTATGAATGGCCTGGACATTTCGTTGCTTGGCGTTTGCTTGCTCTCGGCTGTATTTGGTGTCTTGCGTGGTCTGGTACGGGAGATACTCTCTCTCTTGGCCTGGCTTGCTGCCGGTTGGCTGGCGCTGCGTTTTTCACCGGATGTCGCTGCTGAAATGGGCGCGCTGTTTGCCAATGAGAGTTTGCGTCAGGTAGCGGCATTTTTATTGCTGTTTATTGCCAGTCTGGTTGGCATTGCCTTGATGAACCGTCTATTGGCAATACTCATTCGCATGAGCCATCTGGGATTGTTTGATCGTTTACTGGGTTTTCTCTTTGGTGCTCTTCGGGGTGTTATGATTGGTATTGTTTTCATTTTGCTGACGGACATGACGCCGCTGCGCGATGATCCATCATGGAATGACTCAGCAATGGCCACTTACTACCGCCAGTTGGGCGCATGGCTGACGGAGCAGGTCCGTGCGACCGGGCAGACAGGGACTTTGCTATCATCCTGGCGCAGGGATAGTGGAGGCTAGGGCGGGCCTGGCAGGATAAATGAGATTTAATGGTTCAGGGATGGTTGATCAATATCTGTATTTAGATGACAGAGGGGCAAAGAAGGTATCCTGCTGTCTTGTAATCGTCTCCTCTGGAGGATAGGCAATGTGCGGAATCATCGGCCTGGTTGGTCGGAGTAATGTCAACCAATCTATCTATGACGGCTTGATGGTCTTGCAGCATCGTGGCCAGGATGCTGCTGGAATTATGACCAGCGCGGGGCACAAGTTGTTTTTGCGCAAGGCGAGTGGTTTGGTGCGGGATGTTTTTCAGACGTCCCATATGATTAATCTGCATGGCTGTTGCGGTATTGGTCATGTTCGCTATCCTACCGCTGGTTGTACGTCCGCTTCGGAAGCGCAGCCGTTTTACGTCAATTCTCCTTATGGTATTGCGCTTGCCCATAACGGCAACCTGACCAATGCCGAGCAATTAAACAAAGAACTGTTTCAAACTGATCGGCGTCATATCAATACCGAGTCTGACTCGGAAGTGCTGCTCAATGTCTTCGCACACGAGTTGCAAAAGGCAGATGCGATCCGTATTACCGAGGATGATATCTTTGCTGCCGTTGCCGGTGTCCACCAACGCTGCCGGGGTGGCTATGCGGCAATAGCCATGATTTCCGGTTATGGTGTCTTGGGCTTTCGTGACCCTCATGGTATTCGGCCAATGGTCTATGGTCGTCGGGAAACGGCTGCCGGTCCCGAGTTTATGATCGCTTCGGAAAGTGTCGCCCTGGATGTTCTTGGCTTTGAGCGGATTGGTGATGTTGCTCCGGGCGAAGCGGTTTTTATCAGCCTTGATGGCCAATTACATGTCCGTCAATGTGCGCAAAGCGCCCGCTTGAGTCCCTGTATTTTTGAATATGTTTATCTTGCGCGTCCCGATTCGGTCATTGATGATATCTATGTTTACAAGGCCCGTCTGCGTATGGGTGAAAAACTGGCCGAGAAGATCAAGCGTGATTTTCCTGATCATGATATTGATGTGGTTATTCCTATTCCTGATACCAGCCGCACGGCGGCTTCGGCCCTGGCCGCAGGCCTGGGTGTTAATTATCGCGAAGGCTTTATCAAGAATCGCTATATCGGCCGCACATTTATTATGCCGGGACAGAAGCTGCGCAAGCGCTCGGTGCGGCATAAGCTGAATGCTATCGATATTGAATTTCGTGGCAAGAATGTCATGCTTGTTGATGATTCGATTGTCCGTGGTACGACGTCACAACAGATCGTCGAAATGGCACGCGAAAGTGGGGCCAAAAATGTTTACTTTGCCTCTGCTTCACCGCCAGTGCGTTATCCGAATGTTTATGGTATCGATATGCCAACCGCGGAGGAACTCATTGCCCATAACCGTGATAATGACGAGATCTGTCGCGAGATTGGTGCCGATTGGCTGCTCTATCAGGATCTCGGGGATTTGATCGATGCTGTCCGTAAAGGTAACCCAGCCGTTGCTGAATTCGATACATCCTGTTTCAGTGGCCAATATGTCACCGGTGATGTTGGCAGTGAGTATCTGTCCGAGTTAAGGCATCGTCGCGGCAGTGAGCGAGAACAGGAAGGTGCGTCCGGTTCTTATATTGATGTGACTGGGCTCTAGCGCCCGGCCGATAGCGTGCCGTGATGTGACTGAGAGAGGGTTATGAGCAAAAAAGAAGACCAGGCGTGGGGTTTTGCTACGCGCGCGGTCCGTGCGGGTCAGCGCCGGACATCCGAGGGTGAACAAAGCGAGCCGATCTTTACGACTTCAAGCTTTGTTTTTGCCGATGCAGAAGAGGCTGCAGAGCGTTTTTCCGGTCGTCAGCCGGGAAATATCTATTCCCGTTTCACCAACCCGACGGTCAATGCCTTTGAGCGCCGCTTGGCCGCCCTGGAAGGTGGCCAGAGCTGTGTTGCAACAGCATCCGGAATGGCGGCTATTTTGGCAACGTGTATGGCCTTGCTAGAGACGGGGGACCGGCTGCTGGTCGCCAATGGGGTCTTTGGCAGTACGATGGTCCTCTTTGATAATTACCTCTCTCGTTTTGGTATTGAGATCGAGCGTTTGCCATTAACCGATTTGTCCGCCTGGGAAGCCGCAATTGATAGCCGGACGCGGATGTTGTTTATTGAAACACCTGCTAATCCCCTTGCCGAAGTGGCGGATATTGCCGCCTTTGCCGAGCTTGCACATCGCCATGACTGTCAGCTTGTTGTTGATAACACGGTAGCGACGGCGGCATTGCAGCGGCCACTTGCGTTGGGTGCCGATATCGTTGTCTTGTCGGCAACAAAGTATATTGATGGTCAGGGGCGCTGTGTTGGCGGTGCTGTTGTCGGCAGTCAGGAAACAGTCGGTGAAGCCGTGCTGGGCTTTTTGCGCACGGCGGGAACGAGCATGAGCCCTTTTAATGGCTGGGTCTTCCTGAAGGGGTTGGAGACCTTGTCTTTGCGTATGCAGGCACACAGTCGCAATGCCTTGGCGTTGGCAGAATGGCTGGCTGCCCAGTCCCAGATCGAGCATGTTTATTACGCCGGTCTACCCACTCATCCGCAACATCTTCTGGCGCGTCAGCAACAAGAGGGTTTTGGTGGCCTGGTCGCTTTTGATGTACCGGGTGGCCAGGCAGGTGCATGGCGCTTTATTGATGCTACGCAGTTGCTTTCAGTGACCGCTAATCTGGGCGATACCCGGACGACGATTACGCATCCGGCGACAACGACGCATGGCCGTTTGACGGCTGAAGCGCGGGCGACAGCGGGGATTGGTGATGGCCTGGTACGTGTTGCTGTTGGACTTGAGGATGTCAGGGATTTACAGACAGATTTACAACGTGGCCTGGATGCGCTGGAGAACATTGTCAGCTAACATGCAACCCTGTTTTTGTCTATAAAAAAGGCCTGCAGATATTGTTATCTTGCAGGCCTTTTTCTTGTCTTGCTGGCGTTTTGACCTAACGACTGATCATGTCACCAATCATGATGGTGCGTAAGCCGCCACCATTGACCTCTCCCTGGGGGTCGGCAATGAGCCATTTGCTGATTTTTTCCGGTTCGAGAATGCCGTCACGGGCTTTTTTCGGATCAACCTGAAAATCAGCGAATGGGATCCGGACTGTTTGCCACTGTTCACTCGGATTCAGCAGGGTGAAGAAGGCTTCACCATTGTTTTCCTCAAGTTGCAGGAATAAGGGCTGTGACTGGTCACTGCGCAATCGTAACTCGATCTGATGGCTGTTTTTCAGACTGTTAACGGGGAGCTCCTGCAAACACCACTGCCAGTTGTTTCGTTTCCGTGGAAAACGCCAGCGCATGACCGGTCCCTGTGCTGTCGAGGTAATATCGATCTTGCCTTCAGGTGCGCAGGTTGGCAGTTGTTTGCTGTTATTGAAGCCTAAGACGTGGCGCTTGTTATTCGCGCGCTGTTTGTTAGCTATTTGTTTGTTACCCGCGAGAAGGAAACCAAAGCGTGACAGGAGCAACGTTTGCTGCTCGCCGGATGCTTGGCTGTCATCAAAATCGGCGAGCAGTATTTTATGTAAAAGTTCTTTATCCAAACGGCCATTTTTTCGCTTTGCCGGGTCCGCTTGCAGGCTGGCCAGAGAAACTTCAACGGCTTGCCAGCTGTTGCTTACGGTCAGGGTAGTAAAGAAAGCTTCTCCGCCTTCTTCTTCCAGCTGCAGAAAGATCCTGCCGGCTTTTTTTGCTTTGATCCAGAGGCTGATTGCTGAGGCCTTTTGCAAGCGGCCAACAGGGAATTCCTTGACACACCATTTCCAGTCTTTCTGGCGGTAGTTGTATTGCCAGCGCATGGCCGGCGCTCCTTGATAACCCTCCTGTGGACGCCAGACTGTCTGGCTGTTCGGATCACATTGAAAGATTTCCTTGCTTGAGGCAAAGCCGAATTCGACAAAGTTGTTTTTACTGCTATGGAC
>JALWQD010000224.1 GCA_026994735.1 Gammaproteobacteria bacterium
CAGGGATTTTTCTCCAACGCCTTGTCAGCAACTCATTGTCTGCGGTGGCGGCGCTTATAACAAAGACCTCTGCCGACGCTTACAACGGCAGGTCGCTTGCGAGCTTATCAAGAGCGACCAGCTGGGCATAGCGCCACGCTGGGTAGAAGCCGCCGCATTCGCCTGGCTAGCGCGGGAAACATTGGCGGGCAGGACAGGAAACATGCCTGAAGTCACCGGGGCCAGTCGGGCATTGATCCTTGGGGGCATTTATCGCAGTTAAATGACAATAAAAACGCCCTACCAATGACAGCAGGCTCTCACTGATACGACGTTGATCTGTCAGCCGCCGGGGGCCGGCGAGATGAAGTCATCAAACGCTAAAAGATGAACCGCAACCACAGGTTGTCGTCGCGTTCGGGTTACGAATAACGAAATGAGCACCTTCAATACCTTCGTTATAATCGATCTCGGCGCCAATCAGATATTGAAAACTCATGGGGTCAACGAGTAGCGTTACCCCTTCCGTCTCAACAACAGTGTCACCATCATTGACCGTCTCATCGAAGGTAAAGCCATACTGAAAGCCGGAACAACCACCACCGGTAATAAAGACACGCAGTTTCAGCGCCTCATTTTCCTCTTCTTCTATCAGCGTGCGTACCTTGTTGGCAGCATTATCGGTAAAAACCAGCGTTGGTGCAGCCGGGGCCTCACTCGCTACATTGGCAGTCATGGGAAGATCTCCTGAAGGGCATGTGTCATTGATCATTTATGCGGCCATTCTATCATAAATCCGCTGTCTGTCCGGCCATTACCGCCATGGCCGGGCTTTCTGGCGCAGCACTCTCATTATCGCTCGTCTCGGTCATATGCAACAGGCTGCCATTGACCTCTGCCCCCATGGCAATTTCGATGCGATTATAGTAAACATTACCGGTAATTCTTGCCGATGCGGCCAGTTCAATAGAATCTGCGGCATAGATATCGCCAACAACCAGCCCGTTGACCAACAAATGGGGAACACGAATTTCGCCTTCGATAGTGCCATGCCGACTGAGTACGAGCACTGAAGAACTATCCTCACTGGTCGCCACTACATTGCCGCAAATTTTGCCGTCAACATGGACGCCGCCACTAAAATGCAAATCACCGCGCAACTCGATCTGTCGACCTATCAGCGTATCAACACGTGCCGATGATCCACCCTTCGTCTGTTTGCCCCAAATGTTTTTGATCATCCCTTGTTCTCCATGAATAACTCGTGCCAGTTAAACTTGCGTTCAACGGCTTTAGCGTGCCCCTTGCCAGCAGGAAGGGCGCGCACAATAACGTATTTTGGCCGGAAGCCGGCGGGTATTTTCAAAACCCCGGAAACCTCCTGAAAGTATTTAAAGCGAAAACGCTGGCTCTCCGTCAACTGCGCGCCTGCAATCGTTTTCGCTTTATCGGCCAGCACCCCTTCAACGGCAATTTTGATGGTTCCCTTGACCTGCCAGCGACTATCCATGTAGCGCGTCAGTATAAGACGATAGCGATAACGGTCTGGACGTTCATCAATCTGCAGTTGCAGGTTCTGAACATAAAGCCCCCGGTGGAGGTTAGCATCATTGACAATGGCGCGATAAAAAGCGACTTCTTGACGCAGATCAAGCATCTCCGTTTGCTCGTTTTCCAGACGTTGCTTGATATCGAGATAGGCCTGTTTGTCGACTTTTCCGGCCTGGCGAATAATCGCCACCTTTTTTTCCAACACATCCGTCCCGGCCCGCAGAGAAGCGATTGTGTCAGCCATCTCGGCGCGGGCTGCGGCCTCTTGCTGACGATCATAGCCACCGCGATAACGGCCAAATTCGAACAGTTGCCAGGCCGCCAGCGCGAGCACAAGAAAAAAAACCGGGACCGCAAAGATGCGCCATCGCGAATGGTGGATAACGACAGGCGTGGGTGAGCGAGGCATCTCTAAAGAAACGCTCTTGCATGAATTATTGTTCCATAGAGAACGGCATCAGCGGGATCACTTCCTGCACGATGCATGCTCATGGCATCAGGGCAATGCCATTGAGGCCGCACGTCTCCGGCAAGCCGAACATGATATTCATATTTTGTACAGCCTGCCCGGCGGCCCCCTTGAGCAAGTTGTCGATGACAGACAATACGACCACACGCCGCCGTCCCTGAGGATGATGCACAGCCAAACGACAGTGATTCGCGCCCATCACCGTACGCGTTTCCGGATGACTGCCTGCGGGCAGCACATCAACAAAATGTTCATCGGCATAACGGACACTGAAAAGTGCCTGTAAATCAATAGCAGGATCAAGAAGATCGGCATACAGCGTCGCCAAAATTCCTCGCCGCATCGGCACCAGATGAGGAACAAAGGTCAGCCCAACAGCTTTTCCGGCAACAGCGGCCAAACCCTGTTCAATTTCCGGAAGATGGCGATGGCCGGGCACACCATAGGCCTTAAAATTGCCGTCAACTTCACTAAAAAGACTGGCCACAACAGCCTGTCGACCGGCACCACTGACACCTGACTTACAATCAGCAATCAATGAGTCTGTTGCCACGATACCTGCCTCAAGCAGAGGCAGAAAGCCTAATTGTACGGCAGTTGGATAACAGCCCGGGTTGGCTACCAGACGGGCACTGGCTATCGCCTGACGATTGATCTCGGGCAAACCATAGACGGCTTCAGCGAGCAGGTTGGCAGCACAATGATCCTGCCCATACCATTGTTCCCAGAGCTGCTGGTCACGCAAACGAAAGTCGGCAGCCAGATCGATGACCCTGACGCCGGCATCAAGCAATTCAGCCGTCGACTTCATCGCCGTACCATTGGGCGTGGCAAAAAAGACCACATCACAATCTGTCAGGCAGGCATCCTGGGGGGCGACAAAATTCAGCGCCAAATGGCCGCGCAGGTTGGCAAACAAATCCGCCACAGGCCGGCCGGCCTGTTGACGCGATGTCACCGTCGTCACCTGAACGGCGTCATGAGCCAGTAACAGACGCAATAACTCAACACCGGTATACCCTGTACCACCGACAACACCTACTGAAAGACTGCCCTTAGCCACCCAAGCCTCCACACGCATCGTTACAGATAAAGCAACCACCGATTGAATAATCATCGTAGTGTATCAGTAAGCTCGTCACTGCCCCAGCAAGGCACTGTCTGGTCTTCCCCGCTCAGGATCGTTAGACTGATGATATGGCCTACCATCATTCAAACGGCCCTGGCTCGCGTCAGCGGCAAAAAAAAACAGGCGTTGATAACGCCGAGGGCATGACATCTCTCGCCAACGGCCAGCAACTGAGCAAGACACACCTGCGTATTGAAGCTATCGGCGATATTGATGAACTCAACTGCCAGCTCGGCGTCCTCCTGGCGGAAACCTCCAGCAACGAGATAAGCCGCTGCCTGAAAGATATCCAGCACTCACTCTTTGAAATCAGCACCGAACTCAATATGAGTCATGGCCATGCGCTGGATGACCAGCATGTTCTGTTCCTGGAGCAGCAACTGGCCTTCTACAGCGCCACCCTGCCTCCCTTACGTGACTTCATCTTACCGGGAGGGACACGTGCTGCCGCTGCCTGCTACCTGGCGAGAAGCATCTGTCGACGCGCTGAAAGACATATCATCGCCCTTGCAGAAAGCGAAACACTCGATAGCAAACTGCCTCTCTATCTCAACCGGCTCGCCGATCTGCTCTTCGTGATTGCCCGCGGACTTGCCCGCCAAGGCAGCGGCACGGAAGCTCACTGGCAACCCCGCCTACCCGGCACGAGCCAAACACCCCCTTAGCAATTTTCACACGGCTCATGACGCAGACACGGCCAGCAGGCGAAAATATCGCTGCCAATCAAAGGCCGGCCCCGGATCGGTCTTGCGCCCAGGAGCAATCTCACTGTGAGCGACTATCCTGTCCTTATTAATAGCAGGATAGGCCGCCATCAGCGCTCTGCTCACCCGCACCAGCTGTTGATACTGGCTATCCTCATAAGCGAGATCATCACAACCTTCAAGCTCGATACCAATCGAATAATCATTACAGGCCTGACGGCCATCAAAGCTGGATTGCCCGGCATGCCAGGCCCGCCGCAAAAAAGACACATACTGAGTGATTTCGCCATCGCGACGAATTAACAGATGCGCAGACACACGTAAACCGGACAGCGCACTCAGGCGAGGATCACCATTGCCTTCCAGCTGACCACAAAAAAGGGCGTCAATGGCATTGCCACCAAAACATCCAGGCGGCAGACTGATCCCGTGAATCACCAATAAACTGATATCATTGCTGCACGGACGGACATCACAATATGGCGATGCTTGCTGCCGGACAAGTGGCAGATAGCCCTCATTAATGATGATTAGCCCCTTGTCATGATCTGGCAAGCTCACTAAACTCTCCTCTAATAATTCTAACGACCCGATGATAAAGTAATTGGCCAGCAATATAAGAAAGGCGCGACGAGTGACTGCAATTTGACCACAACAACGATCAGTCCCGCCTTTACCCGTATACAGGATCTTATAGCCAACGATATGGAGGCCGTCAATGAGACCATCCATCTGCGTCTGCGCTCAAATGTCGCCCTCATCAACCAGCTCGGCCATTATATTATCAACAGTGGCGGCAAACGCTTGCGGCCACTGATTGTGCTGCTCAGTGCCCGGGCCCTTGGCTATCAGGGCAAGGCACATATCCAGCTGGCCACCATTATCGAATTCATCCATACCGCCACCCTGCTACACGACGACGTTGTCGACGCCTCGGAATTGCGCCGTGGCAATGAAACAGCAAATAGCATCTGGGGCAATGAAGCCAGCGTCCTCGTTGGCGACTTTCTCTATTCACGTGCTTTCGAACTGATGGTCGAACTCGATAATCCACAAATCATGGCAGTCATGGCCCATGCCACCAACACCATTGCAGAAGGCGAAGTCCTGCAGCTGCTGAATTGCCATGATGCCGACACCAGCGAAGCCAGTTACATTGAAGTCATCCAGTACAAG
>JALWQD010000225.1 GCA_026994735.1 Gammaproteobacteria bacterium
CTCCTTTGCAGGTCTATATCTGCCAGTAACAAGGCTTCTCCGGATGAACTGTCCTTGGCCAGAAATTCCCCTTGAGGCCCACAAATAAAGCTGTGTCCCCAGAATTCAATGCCTGCAGAGGGGTTAGTTGGAGAGTGTTCATAGCCGACACGATTACAGCTGGCCAAAGGCAGGCCATTGGCGATAGCGTGGCTGCGCTGGATGGTTATCCAGGCTTCAAGTTGACGTTGCTGTTCGTCATCAGTGTCATTAGCATCCCAGCCAATGGCAGTGGGATAAAGGAGTATCTCGGCCCCGGCCAGAGTCATTAAGCGGGCCGCTTCGGGGAACCATTGGTCCCAGCAGACGAGGATGCCAAGTCGGCCGACGGATGTATCGATAGGCTGAAAGCCAAGGTCACCGGGACTGAAATAATATTTTTCTTCGAAGCCGGGATCTTCCGGAATGTGCATTTTTCGGTAACGGCCGGCGATTTTTCCGTCACGCTCAAGGACTATGGCGGTGTTGTGATATAGGCCCGCTGCCCGTCGTTCGAAGAGGGATGCAACAATGACGAGATCGAGTTCCTTGGCAAGGTCGCCGAGGTATGCGCTGCTAGGGCCGGGAATTTTTTCCGCCAGTTGAAAGTTTTCGCTATGCTGTTGTTGGCAAAAATAGTGGTAATTATGCAGCTCCTGTAGCAGGACGAGTTGCGCTCCTGCTGCGGCTGCCGCCCGGAGGTGCCCTTCTATCATCGCCAGGTTATCAGCCTTTTGTTGCCGGCAATGGAGTTGGAGCAAGGCTATGCGGAGACTGACATTCATGAGTTTTTGACCATTAAGGAGGGCAAGGTGCCAGCGGGTAGCTGCATTGTGACGCAATGTAAACTGCCGAATTGTTCGATCAATGCCCGGCAATCGATGGCGATCATTTGTCGCCCAGGAAAGCAACTTGCCAGTAATTCGAGCGCTGGCTGGTCGGCGGGATCATTATACTGCGGTACCAATACTGCGCCATTGATGATAAGGAAGTTGGCATAGCTGGCAGGCAAGCGCTGGCCTCTGCTGTCAAAGTGTTTTTCAGGTGCAGGGAGCGCTCGCAGTATGTAGGGCTGCCCGCTTGTTGTGCGTAGCTGCTGTAATTCGGATTTCAGTGCCAGTAAAGGTTGATAATCGGCATCATCAGTCTCTTTGCACGTGCTGTGGACGATGGTCTGTGGGTCACAAAAGCGGGCCAGCATATCGATATGTCCATCCGTATCGTCGCCACTGATTTGTCCCTGTCTGATTTCAAGCAGGCGATCGATGCCCAGTGTTTGACAGAGGCGGTTACGGATCTCGGTCTTATTGAGTTCTGGGTTGCGACTTTTGTGGAAGAGGCAGCGTTGGCCGACGAGTACTGTTCCGGCACCATCACTGTCAAGATTGCCTCCTTCGAATGTTAATGCGACAGACGTTAGAGCTGTCTGCCCGAATGCCTGTTGATGATATAGCTGACGGCTGAGGGCGTTATCAAGATCGGCAGGGTATTTGCCCCAGCCATTGAAGGTGAAGTCACAGAGTTTCGCCCGACCATTTTCGTAGAGTGTGATTGGGCCATGGTCGCGCACCCAACTATCGTTGCTGGCGGCGAGCAGGCAATGGCACTGTTGCGGGTCTGTGCCTTGGTCTATGAGTGCCTGCATAATATGCTTGCGCTGGGCCGGGTCGGCACAGGCAATAAGCAGTCGTTGATGGTTACAGACAGCGTCGGCGATGGCCAGGAAGACGGCCTCGACACGGGCGATATCGGCCCAGTCACCAAGAGCATGGGGCCATGTCAGGAGGACAGCATCCTGGGGTTCCCATTCGGCTGGCAGGCGACACTTTTCAGACATCTTGCTCCTGACTTCGTTTTCCTGGCTTGGCCACCTTATGCCGAAGCGCAGTGGCTGGTGAGGGGGCCAGCGGTATGGTAAGTAAAAGCAGTCAGAGGCAAATGTCGTTCAGAATGCCATTCAAGATTGCTCCGCTGTAAAACGGACACAATTGCGTCCGTCTGCCTTGGCATCGTACAGTGCCCGATCAACCTTTTCCAGCAAGGCGTCACTGCTTTCACCTGCGCGAAAACAGGCGACACCAAAGCTCGCGGTGACGAGGATATGATGTTCGCCGTAGTGATAATCATGGCTGGCAAGTGTTTTGCGTACGCGTTCAGCCAGCTGCATGGCACCTTTGGTGTCGGTGTTGCTGAGGACGATGAGGAATTCTTCACCGCCGGAGCGGAAGATGATGTCCGAACAGCGCGTACAGTTGCTGACGGCATCAGCGACCGACCTCAAGACAAAGTCTCCGGCAAGGTGGCCATAGCGATCATTGACCTGTTTAAAAAAGTCGATATCCATCATGATGACCGATAATGGCGTCTTGTGACGGCGGGCCAGCTCTGTCTCCCGAACCATGGCCGCATTGAGGGCGCTGCGGTTGTTAACGCCAGTCAAGGGGTCACGCAGGGCTGCTGTTAACGCATGCTTGTACATAATAGCATTACGTAGCGGGTAGACGAGGCCGCAGAGCAGGTATTCCAGGAGCATGGATTCATTCTGTTTGAAGGGCCGGCTGCGGCTGATGGTCAATTGCCCGAGGGCTTGCTCGGCAACGACCAAACGATAGCTGCAGCGGTGCCTGCTGGACTTGCCATGGCTAATCTCCTTGCCATCCTCTTCATAAGTGAAGGTGATGCCGCTGTGAGGTAGCAGACTCTTGACTTCCATCGAGAAAATCTCGATCAGTTTGTCCAGGTCCAGTGTTGATTGCAAGGCACTGGCAATCATTAGCGCCTGGTCGTGTACCTGGCGACCGGCCTCGTGTTCTATTGCATTACTCATCAGGGCAAGATTGCCCAGTTCATACATTGGCTCAACAGCCTTCGCTCTACTTTGTGTGACCGGCATACCCTTTTCCTCCTGAATAAGCTGGCGTTCAAGAAGATGCAAATTTGATGCCAATCAGTCAAGGTAAGAGGGTTGTCAGGCGATAATGACTGTTATGACGGAGTTTTCAGTGAATATCCGGAGAAACAGATACTTCGGCAGGGTTCTGTGATGCCCGTCAAATTTGTGACGAATGACTGATTCCTGACAGGCGGCAAGATTTGCCGTTATGATAGCAACTGACCGGACTCAAGGATGAGGTATGGGCATGCACCTGGTGACAACTGCCGCAGAACTGGAAGCACTTTTTCTCCCCTCGCTAAGGCTTGCTGATTGCCGTTTGGGCGATGTGCTTGTTGAGCAGCTCGAAATGATTGACCGACAGCAGCTTGAGCTTGCCTTATTACGACAGCAGCAACAGCCGGGCACCCGCTTGGGACAATTACTTGTCGAGATGGAATGCCTTGATAGTGAGCAGTTGATTCTGGCACTGGCGCTGCATTTAGGCATTCCCCACATTGGTCTGGAACATTATTCAGTGCCGGCATCGGTTTTGGGCCGGCTTTCGGCAGAAGCCGCTTTTCGCTATCAGGCGATGCCTCTGGCGGAAACCCGTCAGGGGCTGATTATTGCCTTGGTGGATCCTTTGTCTGTCGATGTCCTTGAAATGATTCGCTTTCAGGTATCGCTGCCGCTATTACCCGTGATTGCCAGCCAGCGTGATATTCTCTTGGCGCTGAGCAAATATTATAGCCAATTTGATGAGGATCAAGCGCTGGCAGAAAGTCGTCTGCGTTCTCAGGGGGCATCGCTAGCAACGGATTATGGCGATCCGGTACAGTTTATTGAGCTGGAAGCACGCAAGCGGCCTATTGTGCGTCTGCTCAATACGATTGTTGTCCATGCCTTGGTGGCCGGCGCTTCCGATATCAATATTCGTCCAGAGGCTGAAGCTATTTCAGTTTATTACCGTGTCGATGGCCATTTGTATTTTTCGCGTGCATTTGACAAGACGCTGCTAGCGGCGCTGGTTAGTCGAGTAAAGATTCTCGGGGGGATGAATATTGCTGAAAGGCGTTTGCCGCAGGAGGGTAATGCACGCCTTGTTCGTGGTCAGCAGCGTGTTGATCTGCGCTTGTCTATCTTGCCCACGGTGACCGGCGAGAGTGTCGTTATCCGTATTCTGGATGAGGCTGTCGGCTTGCGTCCGCTGGCTGATATTGGTCTGCCGACGGAGATTTTGGCGGGCTTGCGGGCTTTCCTGCGACGGCCATACGGTCTATTGCTGGTGACCGGGCCAACAGGATCAGGGAAATCAACGACACTTTATGCCTTGCTCAATGAATTACGGGCACAGAACCCCCATATCCTGACCATTGAAGACCCGGTTGAGTACCATATGGAGGGTATTGAACAGATACAGGTGCAGGAGCAGATAGGTATTAGCTTTGCTTCGACACTGAGACGGTTTATGCGCCATGATCCTGATGTCATGATGATCGGTGAGATTCGTGATCGGGAAACAGCAGAAATCGCTATTCAGGCGGCATTGACGGGGCATTTGGTCGTCAGCACACTGCACACCAATGATGCCCCGGGAGCAGTGACCCGACTTGTGGAAATGGGTGTTGAACCCTATCTGTTAGCTGCAACCCTGTTGGGGGTTCTGGCACAGCGTCTGGTACGATTAAATTGCAAGCAGTGTGCCGAAAAGCGCGTGCTGAGCGCGCATCGACGCTCTGCTTTGCCCTCCGAACTTGCTTTCGCACTGGAGCAGGTGGATGTGTTTCAGGGAGCAGGCTGCAGTCATTGTCGTCAAAGCGGTTATGCCGGGCGAGAGCTGGTCTGCGAGTTGATGTCGGTTGATCGCCATTTGTCAGCAGCTATTGCCCGGGCCGCTGAACGAAAAGAGATGCTGACATTGGCGCGAGCTAAGGGCTGGCGGCCTTTGGCCGAGCATGCTCTGGAGAAGGTCCGTCGGGGTCAAACGACGCCAGAAGAGGTTGTTCAGCTATTTGTCGAGGGTTAATTATTTCAGTTAATGAGTGATGGTTACAGGCCTTGTCGCCGTCTGCGCCAATATCTTGCATCAGAA
>JALWQD010000226.1 GCA_026994735.1 Gammaproteobacteria bacterium
GAGGTATCAGGTGCGAGTCAACCCGATCTATGTTTATCGTCCTCCCTCTATCTCCTGCCGACTGTGACATAAACGTGACAGGGCAGGTACGCAGCCATGCAAATTGATTACGTTTTAGGCAGTTTTTGCCTATGTGAAGGCCTATGAGTTAGACGAAGAATCAATCAGTTGGACGAAACAACAATGACGTGCTGGCACCTGGCATAAAACTTTTAATGTGATCGGCGTAGGAGGCCCAGACCAACGGCGGCTATCGCGGACTACTCGCCCTCGCTGTTCGCTCTCCATGGCTCGTAGCGACAGCTGATAACTTTCGTGACAAGCAATACAATTTTTCATCGTGCTTGCCAGCTTCAACAGAATAAGCTTCGCTGGAGCATCGGCTGTGGCCATGTCGGCAATTTCATCAAAAGCCTGATGGGTGGCAAAACCAAGTTTTTTAAAGGACAGGGGCAATTTTGCCCGCAAACTGAAATCCATGGTTGATACGGCAGCACTACCGACTGCGCCTGCTGCGCTATTGACCGCAACCTTATCGTCATTGGCTAGCGCCTCGATAACGCCCTGACTGGCCAGCAACAGATGTCTCATCTCGGCCAAGACAGCCTGGCGCTCGGCGGCAGTCAACATCACTTTTGTGCGGCCATCGTTAGCCAGACCACCTGTATTGCCGACAACAACTACCTTATATATTCCACTTAGCAACAATACAGCGAGGACGCCAATAGCCAGCCAATGGGGTGTCGTCTTTTTCATTCACTTCTCCTGAATAACTTAGGCGGCCTGTTAGCCGTTAACTGCGCTGAAACCCTTGCCCGGACGCTATTCATCTCTTTTTCTGACAAGGTATAAGCGAAAACTTTCCGTTGAAAAACACTCACCAGTGACCCCTATTATTATCCTGGACATTATGGATAGAGCAAGCCATTTGCCTGTTCATTAAACATCAGCATCAATTTCAAATTGAAGGCCTTCCAGGCCTAACACTGAGGGAAACAATCTTGTAGGATATCTATCAACAATGCGTGTGCTGTCAACGTAGCACAGGGACCGCCCCCTGGAGACGATAAAACCAACCGACACACCGAACCTAAAACAAGACATTATCATCATAACTGACTGAGGAATATATGGATAATCTTTGGAGTGACGAGGAAGCCAGCACCTACGAAGGCGATTTAGGCTTGCGTGTCTATACTTCACGTTTGCTCGGACGCGATCAATCCCTGGTACTGCATGGTGGTGGTAATACCTCAGTCAAGATCAATAAGCGCAATCTCCTGGGTGATGAAGAAACGTTGCTTTACGTCAAGGGCAGTGGTTGGGATCTGGAGACTATCGAAGCGGACGGTTTTGCCCCCGTCCATCTGGAACATCTGGTCCGCCTGGCCTCACTCGCACAACTTGATGACATCAGCATGGTCAACGAACTGCGCACGCATATGACCCAGGCGAATGCACCGACTCCCTCGGTCGAAGCCATTCTGCACGCCATCATTCCACATAAATTTGTCGACCATACGCATGCCGATGCCATTGTCACCATTACCAATACTGATCAGGGAATGGCACGTATTGAAGAAATTTATGGTGATGATGTCGTCATCATTCCCTATATTATGCCGGGGTTTGATCTCGCCCGTGACTGTGCTGCGCGCTTTGCTGCCGAAGCCGGCCCCAATACACTCGGAATGGTATTGCTCAACCATGGCATCTTCTCGTTTGCAGAAACAGCCAAGGAATCCTATCAACGCATGATTGAGCTGGTACAACGGGCGGAAGACTATCTGCAACAGAAAAATGCCTGGCACATTGATTTTTCCACTGCCGACGATCATCAAAACGTCTCGTCCTTGCGTATTGAAAGGGCAACCCTTCGCCTGCAGGCATCAAAAGCGGCCGGTTTTCCGTTAATCATGCGTTCACACAATGACGTGCGCAGCCGTTTCTATCTCAACCACCCTGAATTGGAGCGTATTTCACAACAGGGTCCGGCGACACCTGACCATGTCATTCGTACCAAGTCACTGCCTCAACTTGGCCGCGATGTTACTGCCTACTGCCAACAATACAAAGCCTACTTTGACCGCTATGCACCTTTGGCCAAAACCCCACGGACAATGCTGGATCCGGCACCACGACTGATCCTTGACCAGCAACTCGGCCTCTGTACGCTCGGACGAACAACGAAGGACAGCGCCATCGTTGCTGACATCTTTGAACATACTATCGATGTTATTCTGCGCGCAGAAGCACTGGGTGGCTACCGCGCACTGCCGGCTGCCGACCTCTTTGACATGGAATACTGGGATCTCGAACAGGCAAAACTCAAACGCGCCGGCTCTCCGGCCATTTTTGCCGGAGAAATTGCCCTCATCACGGGCGCCGCCTCGGGCATTGGCAAGGCCTGTTGCGCGGCCATGCTTGAGCGTGGCGCAGCAGTCATCGGCCTTGATGTCGCCGCTAGCATCAGCACCACCTTTTCTTCACCCGCCTTTCTCGGGCTGGTCTGCGACATTACGGACAGTGAAAGCCTCGAAAGCGCCCTGGAAGAAGGCGTTGCCACCTTTGGTGGCCTTGACATGCTGATTATGAATGCCGGTGTATTCCCGGCTGGAAAGACGATTGCTGAGCTCGACGACGATCAGTGGCGTCGCGTTTTCAGTGTCAATCTCGACGCCCACCTTGCCCTCATGCGCCTCAGCTTCCCCTTGCTTGAGTGCGCGCCCAACGGCGGCCGGGTTGTCAGTGTGGGCTCACGTAATGTCACCGCCCCAGGCCCGGGGGCCGCAGCCTATTCCGCCTCGAAAGCTGCCTTAACACAGCTCAGCCGCATTGCCGCACTTGAATGGGGCAACGCTAACATCCGTATCAACACCCTGCACCCGGATGCCGTCTTTGATACCGCACTTTGGCAAGGCGGAGTCCTCGAAGCACGCGCTCAGCACTATGGTATGACGCCTGCAGAGTACAAAACGCGCAACATCCTCAAGACAGAAGTGACGTCGAAGGATGTTGCTGAACTTGCAGCCAACCTCTGCGGGCCTTTGTTCAGCAAAACAACAGGCGCCCAGATACCGATCGATGGCGGCAATGACCGCGTCATTTAAAACCATGACCGTCGAGACTATATTGCTAAAAAATACAGTCACTTAAAGATCATCCAAGAATACAAATAAAGTTCCTTGGTGATGCCTTAAAGCACCCTTAAGACGACTAAGCCATTGATGGCAAAAGGAACTTAATCTTGATCAGATGACTAGGATGAGCTATCATTCTATCAACTCCTCAAAGGCACTGAGGGGACGCCCGGTAAAGGAAATAATAAATTTGCTCGCTAATAGAGCAAGAAATAGAGATGCAGGAGAACCCAATGACCGCGTCATTCGGATTCAAGCTCGAAAAAGAAAAAACAAAGACTTCGCCCAGGGTACAGAGATCCGTACGTTTGGCGATTGCCGTCACACTACTCTCGGGACAGCAGCTTGCATTTGCAGCTGGGCCAGTCGCTTTTGATGGTTATACTGTCAGCAATGGTTCCGTCAGTGCGGGTTGTCCGGCAACAACCTCTAACGGCGCACCCATCACCTCCTGTGTCGATACTGTCTCCGACAATGGCATGCTCCAGCGTGAGATTACCGTCGGTGGCGTCAGCGCAGAAGCCGGCAAGTACATTCAGTTCATCCTTACTGATATTGGTGTCAGCGGAGATGCGGCAGCAGCTGCCTTTACTGCCTCCAGAGGCACTCTGAATTTCACCAACGAAGATTTCGTCAAGATGAATAACCGCGGTGCAGGCATCGCCTCACAGCAGCGACTCATCGAAAGTACAATGGTTAGCGCCACCATTGAAGACCGTTTTGAAATGGCTCAGGAGTACGAATTTGGCTGGGCACGCTCAGGTCTGACGCCTTGGGTATCAACCTTTGAAGACATCAGCCAGGTTGACTACAGCGTCAACCCTACCAATCCTGATGTCATCTTTCAGTCCAGAGCTGATGTTATCAGCAACAACTCTCTCTTCAGCACTGATATCGATGTCGGACTGACACAGTTTGTTGATCTTACCGATGCTAACGGTACCGGCAATCAGGGTTTCAAATTCAAACGTGTTGCCGGCCAGTTCCAGAATACGGCCCATACGGCACCGGCAATACTCCCTGGCGGCACAAACGGCGGCAATATTACCTGGGCAGTGGGTGAAGATATATCAGCCCTTTGGTTGGGTCAGAATATTACCAATATGGCCAATGCCGGTTTTGATCATGTTCGTTATACAAATAACACGCTGCCAACACAATCAACTCAGTTGACGAACCTTGGTGTGAACGCGACGAACAGCCCCAGCAGCTGGTCAAACCCTCCCTTTGGTCCAGCGCCGACATTAACAGCACCAACCGTGACGGCAACAGCGACTGTCTCAGCACCGACAGCACTGGCACCGACACTGCCATCACCGGCTTCACCGACCGTGATTACCGGTGCAACGGCAGTAACACTGCCACTGCCCTATAACAACTGGACGGTTAGCAACGGTGTTTTCACTGTACCGGCCTGCCCAGCGACTGCGACCTGTTCCGCGCCTATTGTCAACGAGGCAGGTGTCTTCCAGCGTAACGTGACCGTTGCTGGTGTTACCTACATCCAGACGATCGTCACTGACTCGAACGCCACAGGTGATGCTGCCGCAGCCGAATTTACGGCCAACAGTCTCGCCTTCAGGGCTGAAACCTTTGTCAAGGCCAGTTCTGCAACAGGCAGTGGTATCGCATCAAATCTGCAGATCGCGGATAGTGACCTTTCCTACAAGAATGTTGACCCGACAACCAACTCTGTCATGCCAACTACGGGGGGGGAGTTCGGCTACTCAACCCAGTTGAAGACAGGCTGGGCACATGCTGCGGGTTCAAGTGATCCACTGCTGGTCGTTGATCAGCGGGTCACGGTACAGGATAACAACTTCCTGCACACAACATCCA
>JALWQD010000227.1 GCA_026994735.1 Gammaproteobacteria bacterium
GAAAGCGCACAGATGTTCGCCAACCGTCTGAAAAAGAACAGCAAGCATCTGGCCAGGTGGTGCCAGCGCGAGCAGATAAGCTGTTTTCGTTTATATGATGCCGATTTGCCGGAATATGCACTGGCTATCGATATTTATAACGGCGCCAACAAGCCAGGTCAATGCTGGGCGCACGTACAGGAATATGAGGCGCCAAAAAAGATCGACAGGCAAAAGGTTCAGCGGCGTCTGCATGAAGCCCTGGCCGTGATTCAGGAAGAGCTGTCTTTGAGCCAGTCAGCCATCTATCTCAAAGTGCGGCGTCAGCAAAAGGGGACGGCGCAATACGAAAAGCGGGCTGCAAAGAAGGATTTTTTTGAAGTGCTTGAAGGGGGCAATCGTTTTTGGGTGAACTTTTCCGATTATCTCGATACCGGCCTCTTTCTCGATCACCGGATTACGCGTGGCATGTTGACAGAACTGGCGAGTGGCCGGCACTTTTTAAACCTCTTTGCCTATACCGGCAGTGGCACGGTTTATGCTGCCAAGGGAGGTGCCCTTTCGACGACGACGGTGGATATGTCCAGAACTTACCTCGACTGGGCGAAGCGAAATATGCGCTTGAATGGTTTTCAGGAACCCGCTCATCGCTACATACAGGCCGATTGTATTGAATGGTTGCGGCAGCAAACAGGTCGTGCCCGGTATGACCTTATTTTTCTTGATCCACCCAGTTTTTCAACATCAAAACGGATGCGTTCAAGTTTTGATGTCCAACGAGACCACCTCTATTTGCTGAAAGCCTGCATGCGGCTGTTATCCGATAAAGGGGTGTTGTTATTTTCCAATAATCTGCGCCGTTTCAAACTGGCCGAGGATGCCCTGGAAACAGTTGCGATCAAAGATATCAGTCGCGCTACCTTGCCAAAAGATTTTCAACGTAATACCCGGATCCATCATTGCTGGCACCTCACACACCGGCATGATTGAGCAGGATGTCATCATTATCGGGGCCAGCGCTTCGGGCCTGATGTGCGCTATTGAGTCAGGCAAGCGGGGACGTCACGTCCTGGTCCTGGATCATGCCCGTAAACCCTGTGGAAAAATCCTGATCTCAGGCGGTGGTCGCTGTAATTTCACCAATCTTGATGTCAGTGCTGAGAACTATCTTTCTCATAATCCTCATTTTTGCAAGTCGGCGCTTAGCCGTTACACCCCCTGGGATATTATCGCTCTCGTAGAAGCCCATGGTATTTCCTATCATGAACGCTCACATGGACAGCTTTTTTGTGATGACAGCGCCCGTTCAATTCGGGATATGTTACTCGCAGAATGTCAGCAAGCCGGTGTTCGGTTACAAATGACGACGAACATCGAGCACATAGAGGCAATCGCCCATGGCTTTCGCATCGAGACAAACCAGGGTGTTTACCATTGCCGGTCACTCGCCATTGCCAGCGGCGGATTATCAATACCCAAGCTGGGTGCGACAGATTTCGGCTATCGCCTTGCACAACAGTTTGGTTTATCTGTCCGGCCAGCAGTGGCCGGTCTGGTTCCGTTTACCTGGCGGCATGCAGACAAAACCCGACTGGCACCGCTGGCAGGTATTGCTGTTGATGCTGTTGCCCGTACGGGGCAGACGTCATTTCGAGAAAATGTCTTGTTTACCCATCGTGGCCTGAGTGGTCCCGTGATATTACAGTTATCATCCTATTGGCAGCCGGGCGAGATGGTTCATATTGATCTGCTCCCCGATGTTAATCTGGCAATGCTACTTGCCGAACGACGACAACAGGCTTCTCAACAGCAACTCAAAACGCTGTTGGCTCAATATCTGCCGAAACGGTTACTGGCAGCCATCATCGCGAAAGCATGCCTCGAACAAACGCTTGCTTCTTTATCGCTTAAACAATGCCAGGAAATATCAGAGGCCTTGCATCATTGGCAAGTCCTGCCGAAAAGCACAGAGGGCTTTCGCAAGGCCGAGGTGACCGTCGGTGGTGTTGATACGGATGCCTTGTCTTCAAAAACCTTCGAATGCCATGATATCAAAGGGCTCTATTTTATTGGCGAAGTCGTTGATGTCACCGGCTGGCTTGGCGGTTATAATTTCCACTGGGCCTGGGCTTCAGGCTGGTGTGCCGGGCAATATACTTAAGCCTTTCCGGACATCAAAAAACCGCAATGATTTTGCCAACGCCATGGCGCAGACAAGCATCAATTGCAAACGAGTACAGTATCCCATTGAGCGGCATAAAGACCGTTAACAATCTTCTTCCGCGTAAAAACCCTTATGAACAGGGGCGGCCGACATTCACTACGCATTTCCTGAAAACCACTGCCACTACAGGAACACCTGCACAGCTGCTGCGATTGTGCCGCTACCTCATCGGGCACGCACACTACAGGTTTTTGCTCATCAGTCCCTGTAACGGATTAAACCAGTCCTTTGCCGGCCTGGGTTTAAAATGACGCCTGCCTGATAACTCATACATTAAGAGGAATATCGGCATTTGATCGCCAAAACAGTCGGCAGAAAAGCAGACTGGGCAACCAAAGTCACTCGCGCACAACCGACAAGCTGCGGATTTAGAAATCGACGCGATAACCAATCTCAAAAGAAATATCGGTCGAGCTGCCGCCACCATTACCGAATTCATTACTCCAGATCAGGCCCAGTTCGGCATCAAAACTGACATCACGTTTCCAGCTGTAATCGGCGCGGATAGTTGGCCGCAGGGTGAAGGTATCGAAACTGTTGTCACTACTGCGATAATCCACACCAAACCGGGGTTCTGCTCGCAGACGATCATCGATCGGAAAGCGGCTGTTGACGTCCACACTCAGTGTCCGCGATGCCGGCAAATCATTATAGCGCAGTGACAATGTACTGATATCATTCCGAATAAAGAAATTGCTCACGGTTGTCTGGAGGCCATAAAGATACTGGGTGCCTGAAGACGGGATAGCTGCGATACCACCGGAAGCAGGCATGTCAGAGACATTGCTCATATTGAAATCGGCACTCACCTGCCAGCGCTCCTTAAACAGGCGTGAAGCGCCGAGGCTAAGTGACCGTAAACGGGCTGTACGGTCACGTGCCAACTGGCGGATCTCATCCTCTGAAAAGCGTTGCAACAACTGGCTGATCGATGCCTCAGCCTGCCCTATGAGCGCATTTTCAGTCACCAGCAAGGGCGCTGCACGATAAGCAATCGAAGCACTCAGGTTGGTGCCATCATGACCGAACCAGTGGGCATCAAAAAGGGCATCATTAACCGTCCGGTAGGAGAGATCATAATCGATCAGCGCCAAATGTGACTGCTGACCATAAACATAACGCAGCTCACCACCGACGGCGGCACGATCGACGATGCCATCGGCGGTCTGGCGAATGGCATAGCCGTTAACATCCCAACGCTCGGCAAAAGTGCCGCCATCGGCACTGATGCCATAGAGAAAACGATCTGAATCGGTCGAGTCATTGAGATCGGCCGGTTTACCAATCACCGCATTGACGTGCCAGTCATTATTTTCCTGATAACCTACCAGCAACCCATCAAAACGCCCGAGAACACCGCCACTGCTATGCCGCTGTCGACCGAGTGTTACCGAACCACGCAGCTTGCGATCCTGGATATCGATATAAAGAGCGTTGACCCGTAGACGATCCTGACTGCTTGTTGTCGTCCCTTCAAAAACCCGCCGATGATTGAGATCGAGCTGACTGCGCACATCAAAACGTTGATCACTGTATTGTCCCGTCAGGTCGACATCACTAATGAGCAGAAAACTGCTACCGGAGTTGGTACCATCGACAAAGGCAACATCACGGGTAACAAACTGCGAGACACTGCCGTAGTAACGGAATTTGCGCTCACGGGGCGATGATTTGGGTAATGGTTTACGGTCGGCAGAACGCGCTTCCAGCATGGTATTCAAACGTTGGCGCACACGCTCGCTGTCTTCCCCTTTCGGATACCAGCGCAGAAAGGTGTTATAAACATCACGCGCCAGACGGGTCTTGCCCAAACGTTCATAGACCAGCCCCAGCAACTCACGTGCCTGACGTGATTCGCGTGTCCCTTTGGCAACCTCGATGAGGCGTGAGAAATAGGCTTCTGCACTGGCAAGATCATTATTAATCAGTGCCTTGCGCCCTCCCTCCAGCCATTCACGGCGTTGACGATCCGTCAATTTGGTTGCTTTCAGGTCGGAACGTTTGACTGAACCGGCCGAGACCTTGATACGAATAGCACGTGCATCAGGGTAAGGCTTAGCCAGTTTGCGTAACACCGTTCGGGCCTCTCTAAAGGTCTCGAACAAGCCGACCTTGAGCCAGTAGACTGTCTTGCCATTTTTGCGTACTTTTTCAACAGTGACGCTACGTTTGGCAAGTATGGGATATTTTTTTGCAGCCTTTGTCGACAGCGGCTTCGACGAGGTCTTGAGGATAACAACATAAGCCGTTTTAACGACACCACCGGCCTGTGTCGCAGTCACTGCAAAGACAGATAGACAAAGCATCAGTAACAGGGATAGCCAGCGCTGCTGACAGGGTGATTTTAGAAACATAACAAACTCTTCCAAACTATATAGGATTCAGAGACGACGATAGCGCAGGAGCAAAAATTTTTGCTCTGTTGTCTGGGCCTAGCTCTCGGGGCCCTCGCTCTCCAAAACGGTTTCATGGACAACAGCCGCTTCCGGATGACGAACAAGGACAAGCAAGCTGCGGGCATCCCGGCCTGGTCGAACTTCATAGTTTTCTGCCACATTGAAATTGACAATAATCCATGGCTGTCCCGGTCGGTCCCCCTCATAATTGATCTCGCTAACCATCTCTCGCAACTCTATCGGCAGGCGGATCGTTTCCCTGTGCTTTAAATCATCAGGCCGGATATCACGACTGGGCATTGGCGAGATGACAATTTGCAGGGTCTCGCCACTCGATGCTGGGAAGTGGCGCACATATCTGACCGGAAAG
>JALWQD010000228.1 GCA_026994735.1 Gammaproteobacteria bacterium
AGGAAATTATCTTTGGTGCCGACGCTGTAACCACAGGCGCTTCGAATGATATTCAGCGGGCTACCGATATTGCCCGTAATATGGTGACTCGCTGGGGTTTGTCCGAGAAGCTTGGGCCGTTGACCTGTGGGGAAGATGAAGAAGAGGTTTTTCTTGGTCGGCAGATGGTTCAACACAAGGGTGTTTCGGAAGAAACCGCGCGCCTGATTGATGAAGAGGTACGGGTGATTATTGATCGTAATTATGCGCGTGCAGAGACTTTACTGACTGCAAATCTCGATAAATTGCATTTGATGACAGAAACTCTGATGAAGTATGAAACGATCGACCGGAATCAGATTGATGCCATCATGGAGGGGCTTGAAGTACCGCCACCCCGCGATTGGAGCAAACCCGATCAGGGTGATAATAACAGTGGTGGCGCAACGCCTTCTGCTGAAGCGGACGAGAAGGTGGCTGATTCATCGGCTGATAAGGATGATCCTATTGGCGGGCCTGCTGGCCAACATTAAGGCAGCAGTTTGATGTCTGTTCAGGCCGTGTCTGACAGACCTGATGGTGGCCGGTCACTGCTTGGCAGTGACCGGCCACTTGTCATGGGGATACTCAATATTACCCCTGATTCCTTTTCCGATGGGGGTGAGTTTCTGACGCCTGCGGCTGCCTGCCAGCGTGCCCGGCAAATGGTCGCTGAAGGCTGCGATATTATCGATATTGGCGGCGAGTCGACCCGCCCGGGAGCCGTTCCGGTCACCGCTGACGATGAGTTGGCCAGGGTCGTGCCGGTAATCAGAGCCCTGGCAGAGGAAATTGATATTCCCATTTCCATAGACACCAGCAAGGCGGCAGTGATGTATGAGGCTGTCAATGCCGGTGCCCGCATGATTAACGATGTGCGTGCCCTGCAGGCTCCGGGGGCGCTGGCTATGGCCGCGAGCCTAAAGGTAGATGTTTGCCTGATGCATATGCGCGGTGAACCGCATTCGATGCAGACTTCGGTAAGCTATGACAATGTTTCTCTACAGGTTGAGGCTTTTCTCCGCCAACGGCTGGAAATTGCCATTGCTGCAGGTATTGAGCGCAGACGTTTGATTATTGACCCCGGGTTTGGTTTTGGCAAACGGCTTGGTGATAACCTGTTGTTGTTGCAACAACTGGATGCGCTGGTGGCCCTGAACGTACCTGTCCTGGTCGGACTTTCACGCAAATCGATGATTGATCATTTGCTGTCACTTCCTGTTGATGAACGTTTATCCGCAAGTTTGGCATTAGCCCTGCTGGCCGTTATCAAAGGTGCGCGCATTGTCAGGGTCCATGATGTTAAGGAAACTGTTCAGGCGTTGCGTATTTATGACGCGGTTTGCAATGCCTGAAGATAACAGGGGCGTGTTGTCTGCAACGCTAAGGCAAATGTTTTTTGTCATGACGATTAAAATCAGCTGTCGATGATTGTCTTGCTGATTAAGGGAGAAAAAGTATGTCCAAGCTAGAACGGCGCTACTTCGGAACCGATGGGATTCGCGGGCGCGTAGGTATTTCTCCAATTGAGCCGGAGTTCGTTCTTAAATTGGGCTGGGCGATCGGTAGGGTGCTGGCGAAGGGGCAGCATGGGAAGATACTGATTGGCAAGGATACCCGCATTTCCGGCTATATGTTTGAATCATCATTACAGGCAGGGCTCTCTGCTGCCGGTGTCGACATCCTCTTGCTGGGGCCGATGCCGACACCTGCCATTGCTTACCTGACACGGACATTGCGAGCCCAGGCCGGTATTGTCATCAGTGCTTCACATAACCCGTTTTATGATAATGGTATTAAGTTTTTTTCTGACCAGGGAAGCAAGTTGCCGGATGACCTTGAGTTGGCTATCGAAGCCGAACTCGAACAACCACTGGCGACTGTTGATTCATCGGTGCTCGGTAAAGCTGAACGTATTGTCGATGCTGCCGGCCGTTATATTGAATTTTGCAAGAGTACCATTCCCTCATCGATTGCTCTCCATGGCCTGCGGATTGTCGTTGATTGCGCCCACGGTGCGACCTACCACGTCGCTCCTGATGTCTTTACCGAGCTGGGTGCCGATGTGGTAACAATGGGCTGTGATCCGAACGGCCTCAATATCAACGAGGGGTGTGGTGCAACGGATCTGTCGGCGCTTCAGAGCCGGGTGATGACAGAAGAGGCAGACCTCGGCATTGCGCTGGATGGTGATGGTGATCGGGTGATTATGGTTGACCATCAAGGTGATGTTGTCGATGGCGATGAGCTGCTCTACATCATTGCCTGCTCACGTTTGCAGCAAGGAACGCTGAAAGGAGGCGTTATTGGCACGCTCATGAGCAACCTTGGACTGGAACAGGCATTGATAGACCTTGGTATCCATTTTCGTCGCGCGGCCGTTGGTGACCGGCATATCATGGCCATGCTGAAACAAGAAAACTGGACCATAGGCGGCGAATCTTCAGGCCATATTATTTGTCTTGACCGTACGTCTACCGGTGATGGCATTATCTCCGCTCTACAGGTTCTGGTGTCGCTGGTTCAAACGGGGCGCAGTCTGCAGGATTTGCGTTCTGGCATGTGTAAATTCCCGCAGCACATGATCAATGTGCCTCTGGCAGGACATGACTTCGACCTGAATGCGCCGGCAATCGGGCAGGTTTTACGCCATGCTGAAGATGAACTTGGCGATGATGGGCGGGTATTGTTGCGGCCTTCCGGAACAGAGCCACTGATCAGGGTCATGGTCGAGGGGCGTGATGCTGAGCAAGTGCAACGTCTGGCGACTGATATCGCTGATGTCATTGGTCACTGTCAACAGGCTACGACAGCCTGAAACCTTCTCGTCGACGTCTGTTAATCACTTGCGCTGCTGGTGTAGAATGCCGCACGGTCAGCGGCTATAGCTGTATTTTTGGATTGCCATGCCATGCTGGCCTACTTTAAGCGAACAGGATATTCATAAGACGATGCTAGAAACAGCCGCAATTATCAGTCGAGTTAAAGAAATGCAGGGGCGTGTTGCTTCCCTAAGGGGGTATCTTTGACTATGAAGCCCGCTGCGAACGCCTGGTTGAAGTCGAGCGGGAGCTTGAGGATCCGGCGATTTGGGATAACCCGGACGAGGCTCAGGAATTAGGTCGAGAGCGCGCTCGACTGGAAATAATTGTTAATGATATCAAGTTCCTCGATGATGGTTTTGTCGAGGCACTTGAATTGATAGAGCTGGCAGTTGCCGACAATGATGAAGCGACAGTCGTTGAGGTTATTGCTGATCTTGATCGGCTCGACGCTAAGTTGGCGGCGCTCGAATTCAGGCGGATGTTCTCCGGCAAAATGGATGCCAGCAATGCCTTCCTTGATGTACAGGCAGGTTCAGGTGGCACCGAAGCCCAGGACTGGGCAGAAATGCTCATGCGCATGTATTTACGCTGGGGAGAAAGAAAAGGCTTTGTGACCGAGTTGATAGAGCACTCTCCAGGCGAAGTGGCCGGCATCAAGAGTGCGACGATATCTTTTCAGGGCGAATTTGCCTTTGGCTGGTTGCGCACAGAAACAGGTGTGCATCGGCTGGTACGCAAGTCTCCCTTCGACTCTGGCAATCGCCGCCATACTTCCTTTGCTGCCGTGTTCGTTGCCCCTGAAGTCGATGATGATATTGATATTGATATTAATCCTGCTGATTTGCGTATTGATACCTATCGTGCGAGTGGTGCCGGTGGACAGCATGTTAACCGGACAGAATCGGCGATTCGCATTACTCACTTGCCCAGTGGCATTGTTGTGCAGTGCCAAAATGACCGCTCTCAGCACAAGAATCGTGCGACAGCGATGAAACAGCTGAAAGCCAAGCTCTATGAGCAGGAAATGCAACGCCGACAGAGTGAGCAGCAGCAAGTCGAAGCCGGAAAAAGCGATATTGGCTGGGGCAGTCAAATTCGCTCTTATGTCCTCGATCAATCCAGAATCAAGGATTTGCGTACCAGTGTTGAGACGGGCAATACCCAGGCTGTTCTTGATGGCGACCTGGATCTGTTTATTGAGGCGAGTTTAAAGAGCGGCCTGTAATTGACAGTTAAAGAAGAATATTAACATGAGCAGGTTGTAAGCCCGCTGCGCGTTAGCTATGGAAATGAGAATGACTGAACAAACAAAGAATGAACAAGTGGCTCAGCGACGAGCAAAACTGGCTGAATTACGGACGCAGGGGAATGCTTATCCGAGTGATTTCCGACGCCAGCATCTGGCCAGTGACCTGTTAGCTGAATACGCGGCACTGAGCGCTGAAGAACTTGAGCAAGCGCTTGTTGAGGTCTCACTGGCTGGACGCATGATGACTCGGCGGGTGATGGGAAAGGCCAGTTTTTGTCATATTCAGGATATGTCTGCCCGTATTCAGCTCTATATTCAGCGTGATGCCCTTGGGGTTGATGAATACCAGGCTTTTAAACGGCTTGATATTGGCGATATTATCGGAGTCAGTGGAGTATTGTTTCGTACGCGCAGTGGTGAACTCTCGCTTAAAGTGGCGCGTTTGCGATTGCTAACCAAGGCATTAAGACCACTCCCTGAGAAGTATCATGGTATTGTTGACCGGGAGATACGCTACCGTCAGCGTTATCTCGATCTGATTATGAATGAGGATGCCCGGCGCACCTTCCAGGTGAGATCGGCGACGATTGTTTTCATTCGTCATTATCTCTCGCAACGGGGTTTTCTTGAGGTTGAAACACCGATGATGCAAGTGACGCCGGGCGGTGCCGCAGCACGTCCTTTCGAGACCTATCACCATGCTCTCGATATGCCGTTGTATCTGCGTATTGCTCCTGAACTCTATCTCAAACGGTTAGTTGTCGGTGGTTTTGAAAAAGTGTTCGAAATCAACCGGAGTTTTCGTAATGAAGGCCTATCAACACGCCATAATCCTGAATTCACGATGCTCGAATT
>JALWQD010000229.1 GCA_026994735.1 Gammaproteobacteria bacterium
GCATTGGCGATCACTCGCCCAATCATCAAGACCCGACAATGGAAGCAGATAGGTATTGCCAGCAAAATATGGCTATTACTACTCACACAGGGGCTATTTGCCGGCGGCATTCTCGGCCCGTTTGAAAACGGCATCTACTGGGGCCTTTATGGCGGCATTTACCTCATCCTTGGTCTTCTCTTCACCCTTGCCAGAAGGGTGATACCCTTCTTCATAGAACGCGGTACCGAGGAAAAATTCAGCCCGAAGAATGAGCGCTGGATAGACATCGCCAGCCCCTTGCTCTTTGCCAGCTGGGCTGTCTGCGACCTCTTCACGGAACACACCATGATCGTCGCCACCCTTTCCCTGGCCCTGGCCCTGATTCATGGCTGGCGCTTGCTTGGCTGGTATACACCGGGTATTTGGAAAAGCCCTCTGCTCTGGTCGCTCTTGTGCGGCTATAGTTTTCTCATCATAGGTTTTCTGCTGAAAACGCTAACGATATGGCAGGCGCTACCCTCTCCGCTGGCACTCCATGCCTTTGTCGTCGGCGGTATTGGCATCACCACTATCAGCATGATGGCACGGGTGACGCTTGGTCATAGCGGAGGCAATATACGCAGTCCGCTGACCGGCTCAACGATCATGATGACCAGCCTCGTCATCAGCGCCATCATCCGTATCCTCATGCCACTTATCGATACAGCCCGTAGCGAAAGTTATATCATCCTTTCGCAAACTTTTTGGATTGCTGGTTTTTTACTCTTTGCTGCCATCTATGGTCCGCTACATTTCAAACACCGAAGTGACGGTCGAACAGGCTAAGTCAAGAGCAACAATGACTGCTGTCAAAGAACAACAAACGCAAGCGGTCTTCAGATCGAGCAAGACAGTTGCAAATAGTCCTGGCTTAGCGCTGAAAATAAAACCAGGAAAAACGCAGTTTACCGGCGCACAGAAGCATTTGTAGCCGGGGCTTTAACACCGTATCGTGCCGCACAAGATTTTGCTAACAGCCGGCAAGGCCGGCCGCGCGACAATACCTCCTCAGCCAACGCGACTTGATTGTCAGATTTCTTTACACTTTACCAACAAGCTTATTTCATACACAAAAAAATCACGTCATAACAAAACAATACGATAATGGCATGAAATTTGCTTGTTATTCAGAAAGCAACAACTCCTGCTCAATAACAGAGCTATTAAACAGTTATCGGTCCGAGCAAAGATCGCCAGTATTGTTTACATACAGGCATCAAGATAGACGACCGCAGACTCATCCTGACAAGGGGCATACACGGAAGCCGCGTTACCAGGTCACAACTACTACGCCCCGAGGAGAGGTTTTGATTGCGCTAACGGAACAACGTACGACGCAGCATACCACCGACATTTCCTTCAGCATCGTTTTGAGAATACTCGCTGAAGACGCTCGTGAGAAATGCAGCAACACTCTGCTCACCTTGGCAAATAAAAACCAAGCAGCATCAAACCAGCATCCGCTAAAACCAGGGTAAACAATGCCAGCATTCATAACGGCAATAAACTACCTGCTTCAGCAAAAAAACGGGTGGCCACCGGGCAACGGGTTACGGCTACTGTTGTTGACTGCTGCCTGCCTGCTTGGCTCTGCCCCTACGCTTGCGCTCACTGCGGCCAGTGACAACATACATCAACAGGCATTAACTGCTGCGCGCTCGGGCAATTACAAAAGTGCGCTCACACAGTTGCGTACGCTTAGCCAACGTTACCCGAAAAAAGTCATTTATTTATATGACTATATAACTGTTCTCGGCTGGGCCGAAAAAGATACTGAGGTATTGGCGAAGTTACCTCTCATCAAGCTCGACAAAGCACCTAATTATGTCCTCGAAACCCTGGGGAAATCTGCCCGCAACCTCAAGCGCTACCCCTTATCTATTCACATCTATCGTGCGGCCGTTCATAACAACCCTGATCGCATCGAAAGCATTCTCGGACTTATTCTCTCGTTAGCCGATAATGGCCAACAGCCTGAAGCAGCCGTACTGACGGCCAAACTGCAGCGACAACCGGCCAGCGCTAAGATTTTGAATACTCGGGCATATACTTTCATTAAACAAAAAAAATATTTCCGTGCCTTAGACGCCTATCAACAGACACTCAAATCAGAACCGAACAATCGCCAGGCGCGGAAGGGCGTTATTTTACTCACTGCCCGGCTCGGCGCTCCTCACCTGGCCGCCGATATGGCCACCAAGGCAAAAGGGCTGTTCACAACAACTGAACTGGAGGCCATTGACCGTGACAAAACGGCCATGGCCATTCGCTGGGGACGTCTACCAGGGAAAAAGGGGGCTCCTGCGAGCAGCGATACGGATAATGCAATCCACTCCCTGGAAAAAAAATTACAGCCTTCTGCGGTAAACAATAATGACCCGCGCAAGCAACGTAAACTCAGGTATGACCTGATCGAGGCGCTTTATGACAGCCAGCGCTATATTGATGTCATCGCTGTCTATGCCGCTCTTCTGGATACAGAAGAATCCATTCCTGACAATGTATTAGTAGCAGTTGCCAGCTCATACCTGCAATTAAAGGCACCGGCAAGAGCCATATCACTACTGCGCCAAATCGCGCAAAGACAAAAGGATAATTTTACCACTCGACTGACACTGGTCTACGCCTTGGTTGACAATGAGCAATTTGATGAGGCACAGGCTATGATCTCGCGGATGGCTGCTGAAGAGCCTGTCTGGAAGAAAAAAACAAAATTTCAAACACGCAAAAAAAACCCGAAAAAGTTTCAGGCTAATGTCACAGCGGCGATGATTGCCGCCTTTGCTGATGACCTCGAAGAAGCACAATCAGAAATTCAAACACTACTTACCAAAGCACCCAACAACTCTGACTTGCGCACAGACCTCGGCTATATTTATCTTTGGCGCGGTCTGCCCCAGTCTGCTCTCCGTGAATTCAATATTGCTCATATCGCCGAGCCTGATTTTTTGCCACCACGGCAAGGTCAGGTTTCAGCATTGTTTGACCTCTCCGCATTTCGTCATAGCCAGAAAGCACTGCAAAAACTGGCGACACAGCAGCCCTTGAATGCCGGTGTTAAAAAATTACAGCGGGCATGGCAATTACACCGTATGCATGAACTCCGTCTGAGTACAGGCTATGGCCTCAGCAGTGGCAATCAGGCAGGCAGCAAAGACTTTAATCTTGATGCCTCGCTCTATAGTCGACCACTCAATTATCGTTACCGGCCTTTCATTTACAGCCATTATGCGACGGCTAAATTTCCTGAAGGCGGGGGTCAGTATCGGCGTCTCGGCATTGGTACCGAATACCGCCAGCGCCAGTTAACAGTCACTTCCATGCTCACCTTTAACAGCGATGGAATAGCCACTAACGGTGGCCTGAGCCTGAATGCACTCTGGCTGCTCACTGACCACTGGCGCCTGGGCGCGGGTTATGACAGCAACAGCAATGGCATACCTTTGCGCGGCCGCCTTAACGAACAGATTGATGGTTGGTCCGTCAACATGGATGTCAGTTATTATTTTCATGAATCACGCCGTATCGACAGCAGCCTGCAAACAATCCACTTCAGCGATGGCAATACCCGCCAGAGTTTTCAGGCAACGCTATTCCAACGCCTGATTACACGCCCGCATTACAAGCTGGATGGCAGTGCGAGTCTTTACACTTCAACCAACAACCGCCTCAACGCCCCCTATTTTAATCCCGAACAGGATCTCAACCTTAATCTCAGCGTAATCAACGAATGGCTGCTCTACCGATATTATGAACGCTCATTCCGGCATCGTCTGGGAATTTCTCTAGGCAGCTACAGCCAGAAAAATTTTGGCGGCAGTATCAGCGAACAAATATTTTACGAACATCAATGGAACCCAGACGATACATTTGAAATCACGTATGGTATTTCCCTTGCGAACAAGACATATGATGGCCTCTCGGAATACCAAAGCCGCCTTTACCTAACCCTTGACTGGCTCTTCTGACATGCGCAAACACTGCTTTCAATGCCTCTACATCCTGCTCTGCCTGTTCAGCCTGACCGCCCAGGCAGCGAATGAGTTCACGGCCATTACCTACCATGACATTCAGGATGACCCGGCTAATAACCGGGTTGCCGATGCCATGACAATCAGTACTGCCGAATTGATATCGCAGCTCTCCTGGCTGCGTGAGCATGGCTATCACCCGATCAGCATTGATGACCTGTTGGCAGCGAGAAAAAGCAGCCGACCATTGCCTGAAAAAGCAATCCTGCTGACCTTTGACGATGGCTATCTGAGTACCTATACACGCGTCTTTCCGCTGCTCAAGCTATTCAATTTTCCAGCGGTTGTCGCACCCTTGACTAAGTGGATTGAAGCCCGTGATAAAACGATAAGCTATGGTAACAAGCGTGCCCTCCGGTCACAGTTTATGACTTGGCAACAGCTCCAGGAAATGGCTGCCTCAGGGCTCGTCGAAATCGCGTCACACAGCCACAATCTTCATCACGGGATCGTCGGAAACCCCCAGGGAAATTTGCAACCGGCCGTGGTCACTCGCCAATTCAAGCGCGACCTTTCACGTTATGAAAATGAACATGAGTGGCGTCAGCGTATTGCTTCAGATCTGCGCCGCAGCCGTCACCTGATCGAACAACATACCGGCAAATCACCGCGCGTTATGGTCTGGCCATATGGTCGTTACAATAGCCAAGCCATTCGCATTGCCCGCAATCTTGGTATGCCAATTACCTTTACCCTCGACAATGGCACGAATACACTGCAACAATTACACGCAGTAAAACGCATCTTGATGGGCAATGGCTCAACACTGAGTGACCTGGTAAATGCGCTTTACCACCCGCCCGAAACCGGTGCTGTCCGGGTTGTTCACGTCGACCTTGATTATGTCTACGACAGCGACCCTAAACAGCAGGAAAAGAATCTCGGA
>JALWQD010000230.1 GCA_026994735.1 Gammaproteobacteria bacterium
ACGAGACAGCTATATTAAAGAACATCAGCTGCCCTTTCACCCTCTGGTAGCAAAGGGATACTCTTCCATCGGCTGCAAACATTGCACCGTGCCTGGTGATGATCGCAGCGGACGCTGGAACAACAGCCCCAAGACCGAATGCGGCTTACACCTCTAGCCTCGCTTCTATGGCAGCAAACCGTAGCCTCGCCCGCGCGGCACAAAACAGGCTCAAATCATGACCGCAATCGTGATCACACAGCTCGATCATCTCGTCCTCACCGTCGCCGATATTGAAGAAAGTGTGGATTTTTATTGCCAGGTCCTCGGCCTGGGTGTGAGCGAGTTTACGAACGGGCGTTTTGCCCTGACATTCGGCCAACAGAAAATCAACCTTCATCAAGCTGGCAAGGAATTCGAACCCTGTGCCCGCCACCCTCTGGCAGGCTCTGCCGACCTTTGCTTCATCACTTCAACAGAACTCCGGCAAGCCATGGCCCACATTGAAGCCTGCGCTGTCGAAATCATTGCCGGTCCGGTCAAGCGCAGCGGTGCAAACTCACCCTTGCTGTCATTCTACTTCCATGACCCCAGTGGCAACCTGATAGAAGTCGCCACCCCCCTCTTAAGTTAAAGATCATTAGCTGAACCATGGCAACAAAGATTGCAGTGAATTTGCTCAGTTCTTGTCGCCACTGCTGTAGACAAACGGATCCGCATAGATATCGCTCAGGGAAGCCCCGGCGAGAAAAGCAGAGCGCTTCATACCCTCGACCATAGCCGGGTGCCCGCAAAGAAAAATTCGCCACCCCTGCAGGTCAGGAATCGCTTGCAGTGCCAATTCGTGTACACGACCAACCATGACACCATCGCCTTCATCCGCCACGTCGGCACAGGGATAATAGGTGACATTGTCATGTTCAGCAGCAATCGCCTTCAAGTCATTAACCAGATAGAGACCCTGCACCGTATAACTGCCATGAAAGAGATGTATCGGTCCTGAGTGGCCCTCAGCCAGGGCATCGCGCAAGATTCCCCACAGCGGTGCCAGTCCGGTCCCTGTACCGATCAATAACAGCGGCTGATTGAGTTTCTCACCGGCCGTGTAAAAACAATTGCCATGCGCTCCCTCAAGCTCAAGCTGCTGACCGACAACCAGATTGTCCTCTATCCACTGACTCATCTTCCCTTCAGGCAACACACGCACGTGCAACTCAAGCAGCTCCCCGGATTGAGGCAGACTCGCCAACGAGTAGCTACGTACAAGCCCGTCCTGCCGGCGCAAATTGACAAACTGACCCGCGTGGTAAGCGAGCGCCTTTTCCGGGCGCAAACGTAAACGAATAATCTCATCAGCCAGCCTTGTCTTTTCAACGACCTCAACCGGAATGAAAGACTGACTTTCTTCGTCAGCAAGCACCACCGTCATGTCATCCGTTGCCTTGCAGATACAAGCGAGGAAATAACCCTGAGCCTGCAAGGTATCCTTGATTCCCTGCTGCGCCTCTGTCGGTGGAAGTCCCTCGACAGCGCGCATCATGCACGTCTGACAGACCCCGCTGCGGCAGGATGACGGCGCTTCGACGCCTTCTCTGAGCAAACACTCCAGCACGGTCTCTTGTGGCTGGCAGTGATACTTTTTTTCTCGAAACTTGATCGTTGACATGACCGTTATCCTTCGCCTTATGAATCTTTCTTGCTAGCAATCGTTTGCGCCGGACAGATTCTACCCTCAGCTTGCCGTTGACACCAGTTATGTGCGGGCTATTTTCATCGTCACTGCAGCCGCACCCTGGCACCAGCGAGAACACGGCCAAGATTGCACAGAGACTATCGGGCGTTACGAAAAAATCTGCTAAGATGTGACCTTTTTCATTCTGAGGTTGTCGAGGTAATACCCGTGGCTGTCTTTCCCCGCATTGAGCGTCTTCCCCCCTATGTCTTTAATATCGTCAATGAATTGAAGGCCGCTGCGCGTGCGCGGGGCGAGGATATCATTGACTTTGGCATGGGTAACCCGGATCAACCGACACCGGCACATATCGTCAGCAAGCTGGTTGAGGCTGCGCAGCGACCGGACACGCACCGCTATTCAATGTCCCGCGGCATCCCGCGCCTGCGCCGGGCAATCTGCCAGTGGTATCAACAGCACTATGACGTCAAGCTCGACCCTGAAACAGAGGCCATTGTTACCATTGGCTCGAAAGAGGGACTCGCCCACCTTGCCCTGGCAACGGTGGGTCCCGGTGATGCCGTCATGGTTCCCAACCCGGCCTACCCGATTCACCCTTATGGTTTCGTTATCGCCGGCGCCGATATCCGCCATGTACCACTGGTACCCGGCATCGATTTTTTTGCCGAACTGGAAAAAGCCATTGCCGACTCATGGCCAAAACCAAAAATGCTGATACTGAATTTTCCGGGCAATCCGACGACTCAATGTGTCGACCTCGACTTCTTTACCAAGGTCATCGATGTCGCCCGCGAACATGATATCTGGGTCGTCCATGATATTGCCTATGCCGATATTGTTTTCGATGACTATGTTGCTCCGTCAATTCTCCAGGTACCCGGAGCAAAAGACGTCGCCGTTGAATTTTACAGTCTATCAAAAAGCTACAACATGCCCGGCTGGCGAGTAGGCTTTATGTGCGGTAATAGCGAACTCGTCGCCGCCCTGGCGAAGATGAAATCCTATCTCGATTATGGCACCTTTACGCCCATTCAGGTTGCCTCAATCACCGCCCTTGAGGGGCCCCAGGACTGTGTCCGGGAGATTCGTGCCACTTATCAGAATCGCCGTGACGTTCTTTGCGATGGCCTCAATGCCATTGGTTGGCATGTTGAACGGCCAAAGGCAACAATGTTCGTCTGGGCACCTATCCCGGAGCGCTATCGCCACCTCGGTTCGCTTGAGTTCAGCAAACGCCTGCTGGACAAGGCCAGGGTTGCGGTTTCTCCTGGCATCGGTTTCGGTGCCTATGGTGATGACCATGTCCGCTTTAGCCTGATCGAAAACGAACACCGCACACGTCAGGCCATTCGCGGCCTGCGCAACATGTTTCGCCAAGATCTGGCAAAGGGTATTTCATAACGGCCGCAAACTGTAGCCAGAAGATAAACATTCAAGAGGAAATAATGTGAAGGCAGTCAATATTGGTATTCTCGGGCTCGGAACCGTCGGCGGCGGTGTTGCCAATGTCCTGGCACGGAACCGTGTTGAAATTGCCCGTCGCGCCGGACGCGACATTGTCGTCACCCATGCGGCGGCGAGAGAGGCCGCGCAGGATGTCAATACCGATGGCATAGAGATCAGCAATAATGCCTTTGCTGTCGTCAACGACCCTTCGATCGATGTCGTCGTCGAACTCATTGGTGGTTACGAACCGGCACGTGAATTGATCCTGCAGGCCATTGCCAACGGCAAACATGTCGTCACCGCCAACAAGGCCCTGATTGCGATACATGGCAATGAAATCTTCGCCGCTGCACAGCAGCAGGGTGTCACCGTCGCCTTCGAAGCAGCCGTTGCCGGTGGCATCCCGATCATCAAGGCCCTGCGCGAGGGCTTAAGTGGTAATACCATCGAATGGGCGGCCGGCATTATCAACGGCACTGGTAATTTTATCCTCACCGAGATGCGTGACAAGGGGCGTGATTTTGCCGATGTTCTTGCCGAGGCCCAGCAACTCGGCTATGCAGAAGCCGATCCGACCTTTGATGTGGAAGGTATCGATGCCGCCCACAAACTGACCATCATTGCCGCCATCGCCTTTGGCATCCCGCTGCAGTTTGAGCATGTCTATACCGAAGGCATATCCGCCATTGATGCCGCCGATGTCGCCTATGCTGCGCACTTTGGTTATCGCATCAAACACCTCGGCATGACCCGGCGTACCGATCAAGGGATTGAGTTGCGTGTACACCCAACCCTGATCCCGGAAAAGCGCTTACTGGCCAATGTTGATGGCGTCATGAATGCTGTTCTCGTGCACGGGGATGCGGTTGGCCCCACCCTCTATTATGGTGCCGGAGCCGGACGCGAACCAACAGCCTCGGCGGTTGTTGCCGATATCGTCGACGTCGTCCGCGCGCTGACCACTGACCCCGGCAACCGGGTTCCTCATCTGGCCTTCCAGGCCGACGCCCTGAGCGCGATCCCTATCCTCGACATGGCTGACGTCGTAACAGCCTATTATTTGCGTCTGCAAGCGGCTGACCGTCCAGGCGTACTGGCCATGATTACGCAGATCCTGGGCCAGCATGAAATCAGTATCGAAGCGATGTTGCAGAAGGCCCCCAGTACGCATGAAGCCGGTGTACCGATTGTCATCATCAGCCATCGCATCCGTGAACGGCAGATGAATGCGGCAATTCTTGCAATTGAAGCCCAGGAAGCCATCCTCGGGCCGGTTACCCGGATCCGTATCGAGTCTCTGGCCAGCGACTAATTCATTTTTCAAGGAGACAGTATATGCCTTTTCACCCCCGTTACATCGGCCTTATCGACAAGTACCGCGACCGTTTGCCGGTCAGCGACAGCACGCGCCTGATCAGTCTCGGCGAGGGCAATACACCACTCATCAAGCTCGACAACATCCCTCGCATGCTCGGCAGTGATGTGGAAATCTATATCAAATATGAAGGTCTTAACCCAACCGGTTCATTCAAGGATCGCGGCATGACCATGGCCGTCACCAAGGCCGTCGAAGAGGGCAGCCAGGCAATCATCTGCGCCTCAACAGGAAACACCTCGGCCTCAGCTGCTGCCTATGCCGCCCGTGCTGGCATCCGCGCCTTCGTCCTCATCCCGGATGGCAAGATCGCTCTCGGCAAACTCGCCCAGGCCATGATGCATGGTGCCAGTATTATCCAGATCAAAGGTAATTTTGATGCCGGCATGCAACTGGTCAAGGAAGTCGGTGACGAAGCACCGGTGACGATTGTCAATTCG